>OMUD01000323.1 GCA_900314125.1 uncultured Prevotellaceae bacterium
GAGCGGAAAACGAGACTCGAACTCGCGACCCCAACCTTGGCAAGGTTGTGCTCTACCAACTGAGCTATTTCCGCAATTTCCTTTTTGCGAGTGCAAAGGTAATGCTTTTTCTGAAAATCACAAAATAATTCATGATTTTTTTTACTAAATTCTTTATCGTTACTTAACACATCCGATTCTTATAGTCGTCATAAGAATAATTTTTATAGACTTCAATTTGTCCATCAGAATGTAGGAGTGCGATAGATGGATGATGGATGCCATTAAACATATTAGTCTTTACGGTGGTGTAATGTATCATATCCTCAAATATTATCCTTTCTCCCACTTGAAGAGGATGGTCAAAATTCCAAAATCCCATAAAATCACCGCTCAGACAGCTGTTTCCTCCTATTCGATAGGTATTTTCTTCCTTCCAGACCTCAGGACCATCCACAATCTTCGCTCCAACGATTTGTGGATGATAAGGCATTTCAAGGCAATCGGGCATGTGGCAAGTGAAACTCACATTGACGATAGCCGTTTTAATTCCACAATTCTCCACAATATCAACCACTTGAGCCACTAAGCATCCCGTTTGCCATGCAAAGGCGGAGCCCGGCTCTAAAATTATCTGAATCCAAGGATACCGCTTATGAAAATCATTCAAAATATGAATCAGTAAATCCACATTATAATTTTCTTCTGTGACGAGATGTCCGCCTCCAAAATTCACCCACTTCACCTGAGGCAACCATTTTTGGAACTTATCCTCAAAATGCTTTAAAGTGCGTTGGAAAACATCGGAATTATTCTCGCAATGACAATGCAGATGAAATCCTTCGATGCCAGGTGGCAAGACATCAGGCAAATCAGTAGCCATAATGCCAAACCGGCTTCCTGGAGCACATGGATTGTAAAGTTCCGTCTCAATCTCTGCATATTCAGGATTTACCCGAATACCACATGATGCAGGCTCTTCATATTCGCTGACACGCTTGATGAAACGTTCATATTGCGACAGGCTGTTGAATGTGATATGGCTGCTGCACTTTAGAATTACATCAAATGTGGAGTCCTCATAGGCAGGTGAATAGGTATGCGCTTTTGATCCGAATTCTTCAAAAGCCAATCTCGCCTCATAGGGAGAACTGGCTGTAGTTTGTTTGATATATTCTCTGAAAATTGGAAACGACTTCCATAGCGCAAAAGCTTTGAATGCCAAAATAAACTGAACATCAGCTTTTTGTGATATATCTTTGATCAGTTGAAGATTGTTCCTCAACAAATCTTCTTCCATCACATAGCATGGAAGTGGTAAAGGAAGATGATACAGGCCCGAATTATATTTCATCATAACTGTAAGATAGAATTCTATATTTTTTTGAAATGCGCAAATTTCAACAACAACTGTTTCCGTCCCATGTTCTCAAAGGCAACAGTGGCCTTACAACTATCGTCAGTACCTTCGATATTTTCTACCACACCTTTACCAAAACGCTCATGTAGTATCGCATCTCCAACAGACAAACCATATTTGTTGGAAGATGTGATGTTTCCCACATGGCTTGCTGTAGTGGAATTGAATGGATTGTCCTTCTTGTCTACCGGTTTGAGTTTTCTCAAGTTAGGAGATGGATTTGCTGGTGTATAGATAGGTTTATATTCTCTGCTATAGGTTGAACCGCCTGCATGTTTTGAGTCTTTTTTCCAAGGCAGTACGATGTCGTCATTGCTAAGCGTTCGTTTCTTCGGTTGATAACCTGTAGATTTATTAACCGTCAAATAATTCCTGTCGATTTCATACAAGAACCTGCTTGGTGCTGCAAATTCTGTCTTTCCAAATCTGAAACGGCTTTTGGCATACGAAATGAAACAATTCTTTTCTGCTCTTGTGATGGCCACATAGAACAATCTGCGTTCTTCTTCAATCTCTCTTGGCGTGGACTTTGACATGGCAGAAGGGAAAAGATCCTCTTCAAGTCCCACAATAAAAACTGTATGGAATTCCAATCCCTTGGCAGAATGTATTGTCATGAGTTTGATACTGTTGTCTGCTCCGTCTTTTTCTTCATCCACATCACTCAACAAAGACACTTCCGACAAATAATCCACAAGTGATAAGTTGTCATTTCCCTCTTCCACTTTTGATTCCACAAACGAATGCATGGCGTTAACCAATTCTTCCAAGTTCTCTTGACGGGCTTTTCCTTCAGTGGACATGTCATTATACAAATCATTCGAAATTCCGGATTTAATGATGACTTCCCTACCCACTTCATAAGCATTGTGGGTTACAGACATCTCGGTAAAGTCCTCAATCATACCTCTGAATGCCTGAATCTTAGCCCAAGTGGATTTATTGATAGCCAACTCTTTTTCATTTGAATCAGAAATGACACTCCAAACACTTTTTCCGCCATCTGCAGCGGCAGCAATGATTTTTTGCAGTGTGGTGTTTCCTATCCCCCTAGCCGGATAATTTAAGATTCGTCTGAAAGCCTCTTCGTCATTGTGATTCACGACCAATCGCAAATAAGCAATCACATCCTTCACTTCTTTCCGCTTATAAAATGAAAGCCCGCCATAAATCACATACGGAAACTCCATTTTTCTCAAAGCTTCTTCAAGAATACGACTTTGTGAATTTGTTCTATAAAGAATTGCAAAAGAAGAGAAATCTAGATGGTCTTTATCATGAAGATATTTGATTTTGTTTGCAACCGCATATCCTTCCTCCATGTCTGACGCCGTCTCATACACCGAAATCAACGAGCCTCCTTCATTGTCGGAGAATGCATTCTTTTCGATTTTGAATTCGTTTTTTGAAATAACGCTGTTTGCGGCATTGACAATATTTTTGGTTGACCTGTAATTCTGTTCCAGTTTAAACAGTTTATAGTCAGGGTAAACCTCATGGAATTTCAATATGTTTGAAATGCTGGCACCACGGAAAGAGTATATACTCTGGGCATCATCACCCACCACACATAATTTTTTATGAATAGACGCAAGCTGGTTGACAATTACATGCTGTGCAAAGTTTGTGTCTTGGTACTCATCCACCAGCAAATACTTGAATCTTGTGGCATATCTTTTAAGGATATCAGGATTGTCTCTAAAAAGAGTGAAGGTGAAGAACAAAATATCGTCAAAATCCATAGCATTAGCCATTCTGCACCTTTCAGAATATTTTTGGTAAATATTCCCAATTTCAGGCATCTTATCTGCCATGTCATTATTAACGAAACGTGGATTTGAAATGTACTGTGCAGACGAAATCAACCTACTTTTGGCCATGCTGATTCTATTGAGAACAGCGGATGCCTTATATATTTTGTCATCCAACTTCTCGGCTTTGATAATGGTTTTCAGCAAACTTTCAGAATCAGACTGATCATAAATCGTGAAATTGCTTTGAAATCCTATAGACTCATGCTCATATCTCAAAATCCGCAGAAAGACGGAATGGAAAGTACCCATCCACAAACTTTTTGAACTGCCCTCACCCACCAGTTTGTCAATCCGTTCTTTCATGACATTTGCAGCTTTATTCGTAAAAGTTAATGCCATAATTGACCATGGTTCATATCCCAAGGAAAGCAAATGGGCAATTTTATAGGTAAGCACGCGGGTTTTTCCAGACCCAGCACTTGCAATTACAAGCGATGGACCATCACAATATTCCACCGCTTGACGTTGCACATTATTCAAATCGTCTAAATAAGATATCAAAGCTATTAAAATTAAAACAGTATTCTTATAATTATCTTCTTTTGAAGCTTATGTTTTTGGGTAATTTCACATACTTTCGGTTTTTCACACCACGAATGTTGGCACCTTTCACTTGTTTAATCTCAATGCCTTCTTCCGTAAGTTTCAGTTCAAGAGACTGTGCCTCAATCCCACTATCGGACACAGCTCTCACCACTGCCACTGTCTCATCCAAAGATTCAATCTTCAAAAATACCCAATGTCCATTAAGAGCACCTTCAAGCACTCCAAAGCATTTCTCCTCATCAAACTGAGGTTGGCTGACAGTTTGTTCATACAAGTCCAACGTCAACCGCAGATTGAGTTCGTTATTGATGAAATATCCTTTAAACTGGGGCTGAGCCATCAATGTCATTGGCATCAGGCATGCAAAAACAAACAATAACTTTTTCATAATTACAAGGTTTTGGTTTATTCCACACAAATATACTCATTTCAAACCTAAAATCAGGCTATTACTGGAAGGAATAATAAAGAATTAAAGATTTTTAATAATATCGTCGCTTCCCTATATAGATGATTTATACTATTCATAAGAAATCATCCTTGCTTCACCAAGTGAATCTTATGGTCAATTATAGCTGGAAGTTCATCTTCATAATGGGTGACCATAATCAAAGTTTTGTTCTTTCGGCGACAGAAAGTCTCAATGATATCTTTCACCAATCTGCGGTTTCTCAAGTCTAATCCATGGAGAGGCTCATCAAGAATGAGTAAAGCCGGGTCTTTCACAAACGCCCTGGCCAACAAAACAAGTCTCTGTTCACCCATTGAGAGGTTCAGAAAAGACGTATCGGCATATTTTGATATTCCAAATACATCCATCCAGAACATCACTGTTTTCATCTGTTCAGGCTTAGACTTGAGATATAAACCCACAGAATCTCTTAACCCAGTCGCCACAATTTCCCGAGCCTGCAGATTTCTCAAATAAGCACGATGCATTTCAGGTGAAACATATCCAATGTATTTTTTTATATCCCAAATGCTCTCACCTGTTCCACGTTTACGTCCAAAGAGAATTATGTTGTTAGCATAGGCTTGTGGGTTGTCGGCGCACACTATACTTAAAAGCGTTGATTTTCCGGAACCATTTTCGCCACTCAAAGCCCATCGTTCTCCATTCTTGACAGAGAAAGTCAGGTCTTTCAAGATTGTCCGCTCCCCATATTGGATGCATACACTATTAAAATCGATAACGTGGAAATCATCAGGAACATCCGTGATATTGTTGTCTGAGTAAGGCAAAGTCAGGATATTATTTTCCGTTTGTTCGTCAATCACCTTTTCTGCCCAAGGCTTAAAGGAAGCTTGCCATTGTTCAAGTGTTCTCTTCGGTTTGACGACCATATTTTCTACTTCCACCACATGAGTGACAAAATCTGGCATATCATCTACTTTCGACAGCACAAACACCAATAATATATCAGTATCATTCACAAGAGTTTTCAATAGCACTCTGAGTTGCTCTCTCGCATTTACATCAAGTCCAATGAATGGGTTGTCCAAAATCAAAACGCGTGGGTTGGAAAGGAGTGTCCTGGTGATTTGGAATTTTCTCAATTCGCCACTGCTCAACAAAATGATTTTTTTATCAAGCAACTTATCCAGATGGAACAAGACAAACAATTTCTTTTTAATATCGTCCCTATCCCTGAATGCCTGCAATTTTGATTTTTCATCAAGTGAGGCATCTTTTTCAATCCAGCTTAAAGAAACTTTTTCAGCTTGATCCAGCAATTCCCGAACAGTTGGATAATTACCTATATCGTGCTGATTCCACCTCTGTTGGTAGTAATAAGTACCGTCGTCACTTTCGAATGTGTCATGAAAAGTAATATGCTTGATATTGTCGGAAGGTCGTTTGGATTCGCTTGGTGAGAAATCAAATCTAACGTCATTCATCAACAGCGGATGCTTTCCTGTAATGACATCAATCAACATGGACTTCCCTGCTCCATTATCTCCGACAACAGCTATACATTCTCCATCATTTATGGTCAGATTCACAGGTTCTTTCATCCTATAAACAGGATTACGCGCCACTCCATTGACAATTTCAATAATGCTATGCATAAAATTATGTAAATGAGCCTTAATAAAACCTTAATAAAAATTTCTTTTTGCAAAGTTACCACAAAAAAGCGAGTAATAAAAATGCAGAGAAGTGAAATGTCCACTCCTCTGCAATTCATAGTTAAAGTCGGTCTATGTCGATAGTCAAGGTTTAGGAAGTCAATGCCTGGTATCAGAATCGGAATCCTAATGTGGCAGACAACTGACTTCTGTTATTCTTTATTTCCGTGGATTTGAGTGCTGTATCATCGAAAGCATAGAAATCGCCAGCCTGAGTCTGATACTGATATGCCACATCGAAATAACCGCCATTGAAGCGATAGCCTACACCACAAGTGATACGGTGAGTGTCTTTCCAAACAGTGAAGTCTGTTTCTGTGTTATAGCCATCATAGAATGTCTCTTTCCATGCATTCTCCTTAATTGGAGAAGAAACATAGTTGTAGCCTAAGCGGAAAGCGAGATTCTCAACAGGCTTCACTTCCACGCCAAGTCTCAATGTGTGCTGTGCCTTCAGTTGATTGTCAATCTTGTCGTTCATCATATCGAAATAGTAGTCATTATCCCAATCGTATGAAGTGTAATGACAAGTGCTGAGGTCGGACACTTCATATTGAGCGCCCAAAGCCAAGAAATTGCCTACAGTGTGTCCTAAGCTGAGTCCAAACTTCCAAGGTGTACGGTATTTGTATTCGTATGGATCTGCAGAATCCCAAACCTGACTATTCCCAGCTACACTGTTGTAAACAGACAAGGTGGAGCCATTGCAATCCTCAAGTCGATACCATGTTGGCGTGTGCACAGTCAGACCGAATCTGAATGGTGAATTAACAAACGGTCTAACAATCATACCCAATTTGATGTCAAAACCGTCACCATTAGTGTCATACCAGTTATCAAAAACATATTGCACACCATCCACGCCCATTTCGGAATAAGCGGCATCACGTTTGTAATCAATATCATACACACCCAGGTTCAAACCCCAGAAGAATTGATTGGAAACATTGAAAGAAACGTTGAAATCATATTGGGTTGTAGATCCCCAAGTGTGACGCTTGTAGGCTGCTGACTCCGCACCTACTCCAGAGTAAGTTTTGGTGTCCTCGCCCTCAACATTGAGAAGTGCTCCCTCATCAGCAAGCGCAGTCAACATTCCGTAATAGTTGTTATCTGCAGATGCATTAGCCATAGTTGCAATCTGATGGGTCTGCGACAATGTACCGTCCAAGCCTTCTATAGCCAGATCTGCATTGGCAAAATGGTTTTTCTTTTTCTGGTAGTTTATACCGAAATTGATATACTGAAGCCCCTTTTTGCTTTTATTGTATTGATTCATGGAAAAGACGATACCAGCCTGGTCGAAAGAAGCCCTTGTACGGTCATGTCCAAGTTGGCCATCCTCCCCCGTAAACAATACGCTACCAGTCACAGCCATATCCGTTTTTTTAAACAGCGCCGTACCTGCAGGGTTACTTCCCATGACAGATATATCGCCACCGAGAGCGTCGAGCGCACCACCGAGGCCGACATAACGAGCCGTACCATTCAAGTCGCCAGTGGCGAAATTAGCAGCATCAAACTGATCTTGAGCAAACGAAGAGGCACAAGCAGCAACTGCAAAAACTGTTAAAATATATCTTTTCATTATATGAATTTTAAAGAATTGATGACTTAAAATAAAGAAAATTAAAAGGTAAGCTTATAGCATTTGGGGATTATCTGCGTCCGCCACCGCCACGGCCTCCACCGAAGCCACCTCCACGGCTACCGCCTCCGAATCCGCCTCCACGGCTACCACCGAAACTGCCACCAGAACTGCGTGATGGAGCAGAATAAGAACGGCTGGAAGGAGTATAAGTTGAACGACTTGACGGAGTATAGGTGGAACGGTTGGAAGGAGTGTAAGTTGACCTTTCTGATGGAGTATATGTAGAACGGCTGTTGTTTGAATAGCGAGAGCTGCTCGTTCTATTGTAGGTGGTGCGGTCCTGATTGCTGCTGATAGAACGTCCTCCAATAGAATTGTTGCTTCTCGAACGAGTGTAATCAGAATATGAACTCCTTGAGCCAATAGCACTGCGTCCTCCTATTGATTGACGTCCGTTGCTTGCAATTGAAGAATTAGCTCTTGATCTTACAGTGTTGAGAGAAGTGCGTGATGCAATGCCATTGGAGCGTCCCGCAAATGTTCCTCTTGAAAGGCTTGCATTTCCACCATTAGGGAGAGCGTTGGTGCGGATGTTGGCTCCAGTACCTCTGTTAGAGAAAGTTCCTCCACGGTGAGCGTATCTTCCGTTATTCCAGTAATATCCGCCATGATGCCATCCATGATACCAACCTGGACCCCATCCCCAGTAATGCCATGCATACGGGTGATGCCATCCCCAGAAAGGTCCATACCAGCAGCTCCATGGTCCCCATGACCATCCGTACCCCCAGCCCCAGGTATAGAAGAACGGATCATAATATGCATCGTAGAGGTAGTCATACACACCCCAATCATACACGAGGTCCCAATAATAAGGACTGCTCAGCGCAACAGCAACTCTTGGAGAGTGGAATCTGAGAATTCTCCTTGAATACTTGAAATCTTCAGAATCATCGCTGATGCTGTCTGTATTGAAAATGGTGTCATTGCTCTCATAGTCCATGCTATAGTCAGCCCCTCCTTCAGTTTGATAGTCGGTGTTGAAGCTATAACGTCTGTTGTATTCATCCTCATCCCTGCTGCTGTTGTTATATACAGCGAGTTTAGATTTGTCGTACACAAAAGAATTTGATCTTCGTTCAGATTTGCGCACATCAGATGGCTTGTTGTAATTTACCTCTTCCACCTCACCGCTCATGTTTGAGGAGAAGTACATGTCATCATCTTGCGCCATTACGTTAACCAGAGGCAACGCAAAAAGTGAAAGTAAAATAAATTTTTTCATGTCTATAATAATGTTAAGAAATTAATATTCGGATTTATCCAATGCAAAGATAATTCTAAAATAAAGAATAAAATATGGATTTTCCCTAAAGGGATGTAGGATTTTCCCTATACCGCATGTCCCCCGCCAATACAATTATTTTTGTTGGCTAGAGTTGCTTACCATTTAAAATCTTAAGGTGTTCAAAGTCGCGGCTTCAACCAATTGGAGGTGTGGAAACTTTCAATGCAAAAATACATAAAATTCAGTAATTTTCATTATTTTTGCAAAATAAAACAAATAAAACGTTATATGTCCGAGAAATTAGGTGTAATCCGATTGCGCGGTGTCAGGGTGAACAACCTGAAAAACATCAATATAGACATTCCTCACAAGAAACTGATAGTAGTGACTGGAGTCAGTGGCAGTGGCAAGTCTTCTCTTGCATTCGACACACTTTATGCCGAAGGTCAACGTCGCTATGTGGAGAGTCTGAACACGTATGCACGTCAGTTTCTTGGCAGGATGAACAAGCCGGAATGCGACCTTATTGAGGGAATTCCTCCTGCCATAGCCATTGAGCAGAAAGTGATCAACCGAAATCCTCGCTCAACAGTTGGCACAAGCACGGAGATTTATGATTATCTCCGCATGCTTTTTGCACGTATCGGCCACACCTTCTCTCCTGTGAGTGGTTTGGAAGTCAAGAAGCACAGCATAGACGACATCTTGAACTGTATGTTGGAGAAGCCTGAAGGTACCCGTTATATGGTGCTTGCACCTTTTATTGCCGTTGAAGGTCGCAGCATTCGTCAGCAGTTGGACATATATATGAAAGACGGCTATGCCCGCGTGGAAGCAAAGGACAAAGTGACGGAGATTTCAGACCTGCTCCAACTGAGCGACAAAGAAATGCCTCAGATTGAACAAGTCAGCTTATTGGTGGACCGTCTGATTTCCGGTCATGGAAAATCTGCCACCGACCGACTTGCAGAATCCGCCCGTACCGCTTTGTATGAAGGCGGTGGAAGATGTACATTGAAATTCATCACTACTCCAGATATTTATGAGGCTGATGACACCAGCACCTATCATTTCTCCACCAATTTTGAGGCTGATGGAATCACATTTACTGAACCTAACGAGCAAACCTTCTCATTCAATTCTCCTATAGGGGCTTGTCCAGAATGTGGCGGATTTGGTCGGATCATTGGTATCGATGAAGGGTTGGTCATTCCCGACACGTCTTTGAGTGTGTATGACGGTGCGGTTGTATGCTGGCGTGGTGAAAAGATGAGTGAATGGAAGAAAGCCTTTATCCAACGTGCTTCCAAATACGATTTCCCGATTTTCGCACCTTATTATTCATTGACTCAGAATCAGAAAGACCTGCTCTGGCATGGTAAATTGGACGGTGACGAATACAATATATGTATTGACTCTTTCTTTGAAATGCTCCGTAAGAATCAATACAAGATTCAATACAGGGTGATGCTGGCCCGCTACCGTGGAAAAACCACATGCCCTGTATGCCATGGCAGCCGTTTGAGAAAAGAAGCTGAATATGTGAAGATAGGTGGGAAAAGCATCAGTGAACTTGTCGGGATGTCAGTAAGCCAACTACGTGATTTCTTCAACACTTTGGCTTTGAGTGAGCATGACCGCGAAATCGGCAAGCGTCTTCTTATCGAAATATGTAACCGCCTCCGCTTTCTGGAAGAAGTAGGACTTGGTTACCTCACACTGAACCGCCTGTGCAACACTTTATCCGGCGGTGAGAGTCAGCGCGTGAACCTCGCATCCAGTTTGGGCAGCAGCCTTGTTGGATCCCTCTACATACTTGATGAGCCAAGTATCGGCCTACATCCGCGCGACACCAAACGCCTTATTCATGTTTTGAAAGAACTTCGTGATTTGGGAAACACCGTCATCGTGGTTGAACATGACGAAGAAATCATGAATGCAGCAGACTATATCATCGACATTGGCCCTGAGGCCGGGAGAAATGGTGGAGAGGTGGTATGGCAAGGCAATTATTCTGATATCTTCAAGACAAAGGATGTTTCCCGCTCTCACACGTTGCAATTCATCCAAGGGAAAGACAATATTTCCGTTCCAATGACGCGTCGGGTTTGGAATCACAAGATATTGGTAAAAGGAGCCAGAGAGAACAACTTGAAAGGGATTGACGTAGAATTCCCTTTGAACGTGATGACTGTGGTCACTGGTGTTTCGGGAAGTGGTAAATCCACTTTGGTCAACAATATCCTATATCGTTCTCTCAAGCAGCATTTTGATGAAGTATGTGACCGTCCTGGCCAGCACTCTTCCCTTGAGGGCGACCTTGACATGCTCAAACGTGTGATATTTGTTGACCAGAATTCCATCGGCACATCAACCCGCAGCAACCCTGTCACCTACATTGGCGCTTACGATGAAATACGTCAGTTGATGTCCGTCCAACAACTCTCATTACAGATGAACTACACTCCAGCCTTCTTCTCCTTCAACACGCCTGGTGGTCGCTGTGAAGAATGTAAAGGAGAAGGCACGGTAACAGTGGAAATGCAATTCATGAACGACATCGTAATGGAGTGCGAATCATGTCATGGCCATCGTTTTAAAAAGGACATCCTGGACGTTCAGTATGAAGGCAAGAACATATACGACATATTGAACATGACGGTAAACCAAGCCATAGAATTTTTCACAGTACATCCCCAGAAAAAAATCCTTTCCAAACTGAAACCACTGCAAGATGTTGGTCTGGGATACTTAAAACTTGGCCAAAGCTCTTCCACATTGTCAGGTGGTGAGAACCAGCGCGTGAAACTGGCTTATTACCTAAACCAAGAGAAAGTTCAACCCACTCTATTTATTTTTGACGAGCCTACCACAGGCTTGCACATTCACGACATCAAGCGCCTCCTTGCATCATTTGACGCATTGATTAAACGAGGTCATACCGTCTTGATCATAGAACACAACATGGATATCATTCAATGTGCAGACTATATCATCGATATGGGGCCTGAAGGTGGGAATGCTGGTGGAAATATTGTGATTGCTGGTACTCCAGAAGAAGTGTCAGAATGCGACGCTTCTTATACTGGTAAGTTTTTAAAAGAGAAACTGCAATCACATAATAAGTAAAAACAAAATTCTTACAGTCATTATAATGGTCTTTCATAAATTCCCCGTTCACATAAAAAATACATGAAAAGACTTTAATAATCTTCCTAATCTTCTAAAGACAATTTATAGAATACCCTATATAAAATTATGAAAAGATTCTTTTTGCTTATCCTAAGCTTGTTGACCTGTGTTCATCATGCTTCCTGCCAAGTGTTTGATGAACATTTCTCAGACAGCACATTACGTCTTGATTATATAT
>OMUD01000322.1 GCA_900314125.1 uncultured Prevotellaceae bacterium
AAGGCGAAGCTGTTGACGCATGCGCTGGCGAGCAGGTGGGAACATCTCAGTTCTATATCGCTGAGCTCCAGGCTACGGGAGTTGCTGATGAAGAGGGTAACCTCACCATCACCTACAACGTGGCTGAAGGCAACAACATCAGCTGGCTCAGCTTCCAGAACGTGAAGTATGAGGAAGTGATTGAACTCACAGACCTCACTCAGGAGATGTACCACAGATGGACAGGTCCGACTGCCGATGATGAAATCGCAGCTACAGACGACCCTTATTGCCTCTATCAGATTGGAGTGGCTGATACTAACGTTTATGGTGACCCAAGTGTTTATCCTGACGAGTATGCTGACCTCTCTGGATATGATGAACTCATCATTACCACTACAGACGGTACACCACGTCTGCTCTTCAACCAAAAGGTGAAGGACGGTACTGATTTCGTCAATATTCCTAACAATGCTGATCAGGCTGCCAAGTACATCAAGAAGGCTGAGAATGGCGAGTTTGTTTACGACCTTGCCGCTATCAAGGCTGACTACGGATTCGTACACCTCAATTCAATCAAGGGTGCTAACTGGGCTCCTGTTACCATCACTTCCATGAAGCTCAAACCAGCAGAAGAGCAGGTAGAGCCGCAGCCACAGGCTACCGAATACACTGGTATCCTCAAAGAGTCTGTATCGATTCAAGGCACTGAAGCTGGCAGCGATCAGATTGATGACTACAAGATCTCTATCGAACCGGCTGAGGAGGAAGGATATGTTTATATCAACTTCGGTGATTTCACCATGCCAGTTCCTCCTGGAACCTCATTCACGGGTGTTCAGGTGAAAGCAAAGGTTGAGACGGCTGAAGACGGAAGCATCAAGTACTCCGCTGAAGAAATTCCTATTTCTCGCCAAAATGGTCAGATGACGTCTTACTACACTGGCCAACTTGAAGGATGGGCTGAAAATGCTGAAGCTACACCGGTAATCAAGTTGACATTCAGCCAGAACCCTATGATGATCAACACCATCACATTCGGTGCCGACGAAGAGGCAATCACCGCTATCAACGGAATCAGCTCTTCCGACAACTTCTTCAACAACGGTGTGGTTTACGACCTCAACGGACGTCAGGTGAAGAACCTCGTTAAGGGTCAGATCTACATCCAGAACGGCAAGAAGGTTCTCGTGAAGTAAGCATCTTCCAACGACAATTTGATTATCCTTATACTTGTGGCACGGTTTTCCAACCGTGCCACTTTTTTATGCCATATCCTCTTTTTTCAAGATGAATGTTTCATGAATTGATATTTTTGTCGTAATTTTGCAGTAAAGAGCCGATTCGGAGGCTACAACTAGCTTGTAGGGACTTACTTTATGCATGTCCGAATAATCCCTTGGCATAATTTTTGCCAATAATCTTGAAATCATCAACAAATAATATATCATTATGGAAATTACAACATCAAACTTCAACGAGATCGTAAACGGCGGAAAGCCGGTGGTGATTGACTTCTGGGCCACTTGGTGTGGACCATGCCGCAGGGTGGCGCCAATCATGGAGGAACTGGCGGCCGACTACGAAGGAAAAGTGGTGGTGGGAAAAGTCGATGTGGAAGAGCAGGACGAGCTCGCTGCTCAGTTCGGCATCCGAAACATCCCTACCGTACTCTTCGTCAAGGACGGACAAGTGGTTGATAAAGTGGTGGGAGCCATGCCAAAATCTGCTTACGAGGAGAAAATCAACGCCATGCTCTGATACTAACTTCAATCCAATTACCTATGGCAGCAATCGACGACGAAATCCTTATGGACGCAGAGGAAGATGCACGCGAGATTGAATTTATCCGCAACTATCTTCCACAGGAACTTAAGGAGAAGTTCTCCGACGACGAACTCTATTATTTCCTGGATGTCATCATCGAGTATTACACCACGAGCGGAGTCTTCGACGCACAACCCGACAAGGACGGATATGTCGATATCGACCTCGATGAGGTGGTGAAGTATGTGCTCAAAAAAGCCAAGAAAGAAAAGATGGGCGAATATGAGCACGACGACATCCTCTTCGTTGTGCAGGGTGAACTGGAATATAGCGAGAGTCTGGAGGAAGAGTGATGGCGGAAAGGAGCAACAGGTTCAATGCCACGCAGGAGGCTGTGCAGGAAACGGCTCTCAGAGTCAGCCAGCAGCAGCTGCTCGACGCTCAGCTTCTCGAACTGGGCGACGATGACCTGTTGCAAAGGGTGGAAGACGAACTCAATGAGAATGGTGCTCTCGAAGAGGGACGCGACGAAGAGGACGACGAATTTTCATCCGACGACCCGTCTGATCTCAGTGACAAGGAACGGGAAGAAGACCTCAGCTACTATTATGACGATGAGGAACTGCCCGTCTATACGCCAGGAGGGGGCGATAATGAACAGGCGGAAATCCCCGTGGGCGACACCCGCTCGTTTGTGGATGACCTCAGGGCACAAGTTCCGGAACACGGAATCGCTGACGAAAAGCAGGCGGAGCTGGTGGACTATCTCATCGGCTCACTCAACGACAACGGATTTATCGACCGACCGCTCTCCAGCATTTCCGACGACCTCCTTTTCCACCACAATATCGATGCGTCGGTGGAGGAAATCGAACAGGCACTCCATATTCTGCAACGGTTTGATCCACCGGGAATCGGTGCGCGCGACTTGCAGGAATGTATGAGCATTCAGCTGCAGCGTAAGATGGAGGAGGCGGCGGACAGCAAGAACCTCGAACGGATTTTTGTGCTCGGACTGGCCAAGGAGGTGGTGGAGAACCACTTCAACCTCTTTCGCCGAAACGAGCAGGACAAACTCCGCAAAGCACTCGATGTGGATGCCGACTCACTGGCTGAGGCACTCGAGGCGCTCTCAAGGCTCAACCCAAGACCGGGACTCGCACTCAGCGAAGGAACCGACGGACGCTCACAGGCCATTGTCCCTGATTTCATCATCGAAACGTCGCTCGACGGCGATATCACCATGACGCTCCGGGGAAGCCGCATTCCACAGCTCCATGTCAACCCCACTTACAAGTCCATGCTCGAGGCGGCGGACAGGAAGAACATGACGCAGGCGCAGAAGGACGACTTGAAATATGTGAGGAGCAACGTGGAGAGGGCGCAGGGATTCATCCTCGCCCTGAAGAAAAGGCAGGACACCCTCTACCGAATCATGAAGGCCATCATTGAGGCGCAGCGTGAATTTATGCTCACTCAGGACGAGATGACGCTCAAACCGCTCACTGGAGGCGAAATCGCAAAAACGGTGGGCGTGGACGGCTCAACCGTTTCAAGAGCTGTGTCCAGCCGCTATGCGCTCCTCGACGGAACCATCTATCCGCTCCGCGCTTTCTTCATGCGCACCAAGCGCAATGCGGAAGGAGAAGAGGTGCTCAGAACCCAGGTGGTCAACGCCATCCAGGAAATCATCGATGAGGAGGACAAATCCAATCCCCTCAGCGACAGCGCCATCTCACAAATTCTCATCAGCCGTGGACTCAACATCAGAAGACGCACCGTCGCCAAATACCGCGACCAAATGGGAGTACCGACTGCACCCCTACGACGCAAATTCTGATTCAACTCCTCTGTCCGTTCCTTAGTTGGTCTCCGTCCGCTTGCTCATAGCTCCCATAACTCCCATCATTCCCATCATTCCTAATTCCTAATTCCTAATTCCTAATTATTACAATGCCCTCAACTGAAACAAAACTCATGAAGCCTGCGAGAATATTCACACAGATA
>OMUD01000320.1 GCA_900314125.1 uncultured Prevotellaceae bacterium
GCTTTCTGATAGGTGTCGTTCAAGCGGGTGATTTGGTTACCAATATCTTCGAATGTCTCCGACATCCCCGCCACCTTGTCGTAGAGATCGGTGGCGCTTTTCACGATTTTCTCCACGTTACGGCTTTGACGGTCAATCTGCCACAGGTTGTAGGCGATGAGCAGCGTGATTTGCAGGTTGCTCGGTGAGATGATGATGATGTTTTTCTTATAAGCATACCGTCCAAGGTCGGGATTCTGCTTCATCGCAGCAATATAGCTGTTCTCATTGGGAACAAACATCAACACGAATCCGATGGACTGCCCCAACATCTTGTCGTAGTTCTTGCCAGCCAATTCATCCACATGCTTCTGCATGCTCTTTACATGCTCCTTCAGATATTGCTCCCGCTCCTCATCGGCCTCAGCAGCTACGGCATTGGCGTAAGCCGTGAGCGACACCTTAGAGTCAATCACCACACTCCTACCCTCAGGGAACTTCACCACCACATCAGGGCGGAGGTTGTTGCCAGCATCATCCTTCACGTTCTGCTGCACGAAATATTCTTCGTCCTTATGCAGTCCACTCGCTTCGAGCAACGTCTCCAACACCATCTCGCCCCAGTCGCCCTGGGTTTTGTTCTCGCCTTTCAACGCCTTGGTCAGGTTCACGGCATCGTTGCCGATACGCTCAGTCTGCTCACGCAGCGAGCTGACCGCTTCGCGCTGTACCTTCTCAAAACTGTCCATCAAGTGGACGAAAGTCTCTTTCAACTCCGTCTTGTTCACCTCACTGCTCGTGCGGCTCGCATCCACCGACTTCTTGAACGCCTCAAACTGCTCCTTCACCGGTTTCAGCAATTCGTCCAGCTGCTGGCGGTTGGTTTCCTGCAGGGAACTCTGGCGCTGAGCCAGTTGCTCGGCAGCGGCACGTTGCATCTCCTGACGCATGGCCTCGAACTTTTCATTCCATTGACGGTCACTCTCCTCACGGAGTTCTTTAGAGTGCGCACGCTCCTCCTCAAGACGGTTGCGCAGATCCTCCTCCATCTTCTCCGCATGCAGCCTATGACTCTCCCGCTCGGCAGCCAACTGGCTGTCGAGCGACTCTACTTTGGTCTGGAGCGAGCTGGCACGCCCCGTCAGTTCGGTGTTCTCCCGCTGCATGAGAATCAGCTGGCCCGTGCTGGTTTTCAGGTTGCCGCGCAGACGCTCAATCTCTTCGGAGAACATACCGTTCTTCTCTTTCCACTTGCTCCTCAAAACGAAAAAGATGGCGATGCCAACGGCAACGCCAATCAATATACCAATAATAAATGAAAGTATTTCCACTTGTCTTAAATCGTTTCTAAAGGTTCCACAGTCATCCGAAAGCCAGAGTCTCACTTTTTCCTTTCAACAGGCGGCGGTCCATAAACCGTCTTCGGGATATTCATCTGCTGGATTATTCGCTCCTTCTTTTGCGTAAGATCAATGAGCCTTGCTTCCTTCTCCGCCCGCTGAGCATCAAGCTTCCACAGTTCTTCCTGCCGCTCTTGTATGGCAGCCTGTCCTGGGATGGTGTACTTCTGAGTTTTGCAACTGCCAAAGCCCAGCAGGACAATCAGGCCAGAAGCCATCGAAAGCAAACGTTTTGTCAGTTTTTTTCCCATTGTATGTGTTAGTTATTGATTCTGAATCTCTTCTTTAGGAGGTGGGGGGCCATACACCTTGGCACCTCCTCCTATATTTACAGACTTGCAGCCACAGAAACCAAGGAGGATAATCATACCCGAAAGCAAGGCGATCAAACGTTTCTTCAACTTTCGTCCCATGTCCTCTTTCATTTTTTGATCACAGTCACTCTAGCAGGTGGAGGACCATACACCTTGGCACGGTTCTCGATGGCGTCCTTGAGTCGTGCATGCTGTGATTGCAATTTATACAGCTTTTCCTGTTTTTCCTTCACCTGATTCTTAAGTTCCGCCACCTGTGCCTCTTTCTCTTTAATCTTCTCCTTCACAGCATTCCCCGCTGTACGGCAACAGCCAAATCCCAACAGAACCAGCAGGCTGGAAGCCATCATTGCGATTGTCTTATGCAGTTTATTCATATTATGTTCTATTTTGGTGGTTCAAACTCATGGAAGCTTTTCATCGCAGGGGACGAGGCGGATCATCCACCTTGAATCCTTCAAGTTTCTTGATTTCAGCTTCCACTTCACTGATTTTTTTGTCAAGTTGGGAAATCCAATCTTTCATTTCGCTGATGGAAGCATCCAATCTCTCCACTTCCTGCTGCTCTTCCACCGTCATTTTCTGGGTGCCACAGCCTGCGAGCAGGGTTACGGCCAAAACGACAGCTAAGAGTGTCACAGGGAATATAATTTTTTTTCCTTTCATAGGCCTTTCTGTTTAAATGTTATTATATGGTTCTTAACTCCTTATAGGTTAGTTTCGCAAAGATATGTAAAAAAACTTTCTTTTCAAAACAAATCACTAAAAAAAGAGGCACTGCGGCTTTGACTTTTCTTACGGCATGGGCAGGATGCCTTCCCACCGCACGTCCCAACTTTCCGGAAAGCCCGGGTTGTGAGCGTCCATGCCGTCCCATCCTGCCAGCATCATACCCACAGCCGTGAGCAATCCACCGTTGCCAGGAAGATATACCCGCAGCCGTCCGTCCTGATAATTGTGACCGTTGACAAGGTAGGTGTTCGTACGGCGGTCCATCAGCAGAGCTTCAACAGCAGTTTCTGGCTCTCCCATCCGAGCAGCACACATGGCCACCATTGGATAGTCCCATCCCCAGGTTTTATCCCAATTCCAGTGATCCATCACCCAGTTGAGGGTGTTGCGCATCACGTTCTCCGATGCCAGACGGCTCATCGGCAGCATGCCAACGGCTCCGAGCACAGCCGGGTGGTCGCTGGTGAAGCGGATGTCGGAATAGGTGTTGACAGCCGACTCAGCAGCCAAATAGAGAGAATCAGCGTTGGCGGCCAACGGGGAGAGACGGCTGATTACACGATCCCATCCGTTGTCACGCGCCTTTCCCTGTCTTTCTCGCCATTGCTGTGCCATCTGCAGTCCCAGATGCCAATAGCTGAGTTCCATCGGAGGATTCACGGTGGAGTCGGCCTTGAGGGTTTCTTGGGCCGGAATGCATCCTTTCAGCACATAGCGGTCGGCTGCGGGTTCGTAGGTGGCGAAAGCATACATGAAGCGCGCCGTCTCGTCTACCAACGAGCCGAAGGTGTCAACGATACGCTGGCGGCCGATGTCAGTGGTTTGGCAGCGATAGAGAAGCTCTGCCAGATAGATGAGGTGAGGTTGTTGCCAAATCAGGTAACTCCCCACATTCGAAGGCGCTTCTGCCGCATCAGGCGATGTCATTTTCATCCACCGTATGCCGTCGAATCCCTGACGTCGGGCAATCTCACGTCCCATCTGAGCGGCCGTCTGAAACCAGAGCAGGGAGCGTTCCAGAATCTCAGGATGTCCCCACAAAGCAAACTGCGCCTGATGCCACCAGATCATCTCCAAATGGAACTTACCGAACCAGGAGTTATAGGTCAGCCCTGTCTCTTGAGGCGGGGTGTCGCCACCGTCGTTCACAGCAAGCAGGTATTGCGACAGCACCACCCGCCGTTCCAACTCACGGGCACGGGAATCTGACACATGGGAAAAGTCCACGATGCCTCCTTTTTTCCAGTATGCATTCCAAAAGCGGCTGGCGGCTTTGCGGCATTCGGAGAAAGAGCGCAGTCCACGATTCATCTTTCCGTAGGCGATGACCGCCTCCATCTTTCCTTCGTCACTCCAAAGCGTGAGTCCGTGATGGAGCATTCGCTTGCCCGGTTCCACATTCCCTTTCCATTGGATGGTCACCGGATATTTCGTATCATCTATACTGACTTTCACATGGGCACAATTCTTTTCATAGCGCACCAAGACCGTGTGCTTACGGTCCGCTCCCCAGTCGCAACCATCGTCGCTGTGCTTGCCAGTGGGATAAGGCACTTGAAAGCGCAGGCTCACCGGTCCGTCGGATTCCACCCGGACTCCCACCTCGGCAGCATCGGGACTGCAAACCGTCTGCACATGATAACGTTGACCGTTGTAATTGAAACGGCTGTCGATCAATCCATTCCAGAGGTCCAGGGTTTGATCCACATCCTTCACTTTCGACAGGTTGGTCAGATTCAAGCCCAGGCAGCCTAAATGCAGGCGGTGAGGGTTCTGACGGAGGTAGTTGGCAGCGTCGCGCTGGCGGCCAGGCTCACGGAACTCACAGGCATAAAGTTCTTCATGCCCACGGCCGAAATCACGGACACGCAAAGCTTCCTCCGGCTTGTAGCCTTCGGTGTTGGGAAACGAATGCCATCCCCAGTCGCTCATCGTGCCCAGCGGCATCCCTTTCGAATAGGCTTGTGGAAATGTCTGCAACCCCGTGGCATCGACGGTAAAGGCGAAATGGCCGTTACCCACAGTCAGCGCACCCAAGGTATCCACAGCGGTCAGATGCGGATTGTTACGGCTCACCACCGCCTTGCGGTCAATGGAAGTTGCATCCACACCAACATACAGTGCCAGAGCCAACAATAGCAAAAGGTATTTCTTCATCTTTCTAATTATTTCATCACATAAACACGGTCTATACTCACTTTTGTTCCCACGGAGCCAAATCGGTCTCCCCGCTTGTTGAACCACTCACCTCCCTTTCCCAAAGGCTGCACTCTCAGGATATATTTTCCTCTTGGGAGACGGGGTGAAAGGTAGCGTGGACCATGGCTTGGAGTCAGGCTGTAGAAATCCACCACAGCCGAATGAGCCACCTCACCATTGCGGTGGAGAATCTCCACCCGGGCATAGCCGCAGTCCTTGTCCGTGGGACTTTCAAATCCCACACGGCTGCCTTTGAACGTAAACTCAAAACGCTCAGAGGGTTTGTCGCCACTGAAAGCTACGGACTTGCGTTTGAACCCCTTGAACGGATTGGGGATCAGTGCATCTGGATTCTGATGCAGGCAGTTGGGCAGGTAGCGCTCCATGGCTTTCGACTGAAGATTCCAACTTGAAAGAAACTCTGGTATCTGCAATTCCGTTCCGTTGATGGTCAATGGCTGCCACACATAGGTGGCTGCACTGCCCTGACGTGGATAGCTCCAACGGTCGCCCATATACATGAACAGGGTGTCGCCATGCACCTCCATCGGCGCCACATAGCTGCATTGGGAATTCCATGTCTGTGTTCCTTCGGGACAGAACAGTCCGCGACGTGTCCACGGTCCTTCAATCGCAGGTGCTGTGAGGTAATAGTTGTCGTTGCGTTCCCAGCTGGTGAGGTTCGATGTCAGGTAGAAATAAGTGTCGCCAGCCTTGAACATACAGGGTGATTCTCCTGCTCCATCCACTTTCGCCACCATCGTATCGACAGAAAGGTAGTCGGCAGACAGACGGTATATCGGTCCGTGATGGGCAAGCAGGTAGGCTGTTCCGTCAGTGTCTTGAAAGGCTCCGATGTCCCAATGACGCAGTGGTTTCCCGTGATAAAGCAGCGGACCTTGGAGGCGATACTCACCGTTCACGCTGTCTGCCACCGCCACCACGGTGCACGGATCTTTATACCCCAAGTCGTCGGCATGGGCCAGCATCACATATTTTCCCGTGGCGCCACACCGCATCACTTTTGGGCGCTCTCCCACCCGATCCGGACCGAGCACGCCATTCTGCTGGACGGGAAGCGCCAACCGCTCAAAGCGCCACTCGGTGAGGTTCTCCGATGAATAGCAGCTGAAACCTTGGAAAGCATTTGAATCATCCCCTTTCCATTCGCCAAACAACCACCATCTATCTCCTTCCCTCACCAGGCATCCTCCATGGGCATTGACCGTACGGGCATTCTGGTCGTACCATGCAACACCACTCACGATATCTTGAGCTGA
>OMUD01000319.1 GCA_900314125.1 uncultured Prevotellaceae bacterium
CCGAATCCCTCTTTCTGGAAGGCCAGCTGTTCGTTGAGATAGCGACCTTGCTGCTCGTTCGACGTGCCAAAGTCGAGATAGCGGCGGCTGAAATTGCTGTTGCTGATGATGTGGTGGATGATGAGGTCGAGGGCGCCTTCCTGTTTACCTGTGTCACTGTTGGCCAAGTATTGGGTGTGAACCACATTCTGGCTGATGAAGAGCCAAGTTCCAGCAAGCAACTCGCCTTCGGGCGACTTGCAGACATAGAGGGCAATGTCGTCAGGGAAACGCTCCTGAAGCAGGAGCATCTCATCGGCTGAATGAACGGGCGTGGCATGATGGCGTGATTCGAGGCATGCGTTGAGCAGGTTCCAATAAGCGCGGTAGTCTGCCGCATCATGAGTGCGCATCACAAGAAGTCCGGCTTTCTCACCTTTCTTGATGCACCGCCGACGCAATTCCGTATAGGGTAGAGGGGCTTTCATATCGATGACGGCGGCGATGTTGCTGACCGTCAGCCTGCCTTCATGTCGGAAAACCGCATATCGGTCCTCGTCGGAAGGATAAGAACAATAGATATATGGCACCGGCTTATAAATCAGTCGGCTGGCATTCAGTTCTTTGCTGTAATAAGACGACATCAGGTCGAACATCTCCATCACGTCGGTTGCGGTGACCGTTTTGTCCAGTATCAGTCCTCCGTAGGTCAGTCCTTGATGGGAACATACTATTTGATCCGATTCCACATAATTGGCTGGAAGCAAACCTACTGTCCTGCCTTTCTTCTCAAACATCAGGGAGCAGTCGGTGAAACGGTCGCTGTGGTAGTCCATAAACGCACGTTTGAGCAGGAACGTGCCGTTCTTGCTTTGGCTGACGAGCGCATCCCATCGTGGTGCGTCGGAAGGTGAATAGGTGGAAAGGCTGATCATGGGGGATGGTTGTTGGCGTATGGATGATGAAATGCGAATGTCAGATGCTTTGCTCAGCACTGACAGCGGCTCTCACACGGCTCAAGGTCTCCGGAGTCATCTGAAGATAGGATGCCACGATGTGGAGCGGGGTGCGACGGATGATCTCAGGATGTTCAGCCAGCATCTGCTCGTAGCGTTCGCGTGCAGACGAAAAGCGGAGCAGATCTGCCTTGTGCTGGGAGAGGATGAGCGATTCTTTCAGAATGTCTATCAAAAGATTGCAGAATTCAAAGGAGGAACGTGCCATCATGCTGAGGTCGTCGTAGGGCAGGGCATAGATTTTGCATGGCTCCAATGTCTCTATCGACAGGGCTGAAGGCTCTTTGTTCAGCAGGCTTTCGATGCACATGATCATGCTGCCCTCATAGCCGATATGCTCGGTCAGCAACTGTCCTTTCTTTTTATATACCTGCCTTAGCAGTCCGCGGTCAAGATAGTAGAAGTACTTGCATACCTCTCCCTCGTTAAGCAGCATTGTACCTTTCAGCACCCGCATCGGAATGAGGATGTTGGTGAGCCATTCCATGCTTTGGGGGCTCAACTCGCCCTTGATGGTGTAGCGCTGTGCGAAAAGTCTTGCGATATCCCTTCTGCGTTCCATAAGTAATGTGTTTTAGGGGCGTATGGTGCCCAGAAAAGATGGCTAATACACCCGTTCGCCGAATATGCGAGTGCCGATGCGCACCATGGTGGTGTGGTGCCGCAAGGCAAGATGGTAGTCGTGGCTCATGCCCATCGACAACTCCTTGAATGCAGGACTGTCCTTGAACCAGGTGGATTTCAGATGAAGGAAGACATCGTAGGCGAGAGCGAAATCTTCTTCAATCCGCTGCTCATCGTCGGTGTTGGTGGCCATGGCCATCAAGCCTTGGATTTCCACATAAGGAAGTTCATCCTGGATGCCTGAACCAAATAGCTGGTCGAGCTCGTCGGCCGTGAAGCCGAACTTGCTCTCTTCCTTCGCCACGTGCAACTCAATCAGGCATGGTATTATCCGACCTGCTTTAGCACCCTGTTTGTTGATTTCGCGCAGCAGTTTCTCGGAGTCAACGGAATGTATTAGCGAGATGAATGGTGCGATATACTTCACCTTGTTCGTCTGAAGATGTCCCGTGAAATGCCATTCGATGTCCTTGGGCAACACAGACTCTTTCGACATCAGCTCCTGAACGTGGTTCTCACCGAACACGCGCTGACCGGCGGCGTAAGCTTCTTCTATCGCCTCTTTGG
Organism: uncultured Prevotellaceae bacterium; assembly: GCA_900314125.1. Lineage (GTDB taxonomy): Bacteria > Bacteroidota > Bacteroidia > Bacteroidales > Bacteroidaceae > UBA3839. The sequence goes on from OMUD01000319.1 coordinate 2,187, forward strand.
GGTGGTATTTGGAAATGGCCACCAGCCGCACGCCTTCTGGCAGCTCTTTCCATATCTGATTCAACTCATCTTTCACTCTATCCATGACTGTTCAGTTTTGTTCAGCCTGACCATCAGCATCAGTTCATGGTCATGACTCATATTCTGGCTTGTCCTTTTTCTCCTCAGCATCGAACGGGAAGACATCGAGGATGTTGGTCTCCTGAATCAGATTGATCTCATAATCCACCATCGAGCCTTTCATGCCTTCTTCGAGGGTGGCGAGGGCATCCTTGAAGTCGGATGCCTGAATCAGCATCAGCGTTGCCGTCTTCTTTTCTGTCTGGCTTTTCTCATCCAAAGTCACGAACATCAACTTTGCCTTGTACCATTTGTCGGCACTCTCCGCATCGTTCGTGAACATCTCTGAATATTTCACACGCTTGATGTCAGCCACTTCAAGCTGACCATTGCAATAAGGTGTGATTTCCTTGATTATCCGTGCTTCTGCCTCTGTGAAATTGAGGGCATCCACAAGATAGGGTTCTGTCACTTTCTTCTGTGTTCCGTTTTCGAGTGTCTTCTCTGTCTTCACCTTGCACTCGAACCAGTTGTTCATCAACATGTTCTTTCTGATTTATAGTTGTTTGATTCTTTGAGTTACATCCCTGCTATGGAATGCTCATGCAAATTTACGAAAATTGATTTGAATCAACGAATCTTTTCCGCCTATTTTGATTGGATTTTCATCCTGACCCATAGCCAGCGGGGCACCATCCGCCAGAAAAACACGAGGAGGCGGTAGCGCCAGTCGATTGTCACGATGCTCCGGCGGCGTAGGAGCGAGCGGACGATGGTATGTGCCACCTTGTCCACAGGCAGTTGGAGTGGGTAGTGCCCTCCATCTGCAAGCAGTGGGGTTGCCACGAATCCGGGACGGATGTCGGTGATGCAGATGTGTTTCAGTCCTTTGATATGGCAGAGCTGACACAGGCATTCGACGTAATGGCTGACAAACCGCTTTGATGAGGAGTAGGCGGGAGCGGCTCCAAGACCTTTGGTACGCGCGATGCTGCTGATGACGGCAATGTGGCCACGCCGTTCGGGATGGGCTTCGAAATAATGGAAGGCGGTGTTCACCATCCGGGTGAACCCCAGCGCGTTCGTACTTACGGTCGCCAGCTCTTTCTCCAGGTCAAGTCCAGGGTTCTGAAAGCCGATGCCTGAACTGTGGAAATAGAGGTCCATGCCTCCCGTTTTTCCGATGAGTTTGGTGAGTTTCTCTCCTGCATTGTCGGCATTGATGTCGATTTGCTCCGTCGCCACCACCTGCAGGTTCTTGCGCTGGATTTCCTGAAGCAGCCCTTGCCTGCGTCCGGCGATGCCGATTTCCCAACCCAGTTTGGACAGCTCCGCCACCACCGCCTTGCCGATGCCAGAGGTGGCACCAACCACGATGGCTTTCTTGTTGCTTCCGTTTTGCATGCTCATCTTTTGTAAAAAAAAAGGATCTCTTATGCTTATTTTTCTGCAAATATATGGAAAATATCAAAAAAAAATCCTATTTTTGCTGAAAAGATAGTGATAAGAAAAATGAAACTCTAACCAACACCTTTTTTATTATGACGTTACAACCATTGGATGTGATTCGGATGCCTCCAAGCTATTGGAAGCAACAGGCGAAAGAAAGTAGGAGACAAGAGAAAATCCGGAAAAAGATTGAGAAATACCGTAAGAAGAGAGAGGCAAAGGAAGCCAAGAAGAAACTGAAAGAACAGAAAAAACTGGAAAAACAGCAGAAGAAACTCAGTCAACAGACTTCTCTTTCCAGTGAAAACGGAAACACACTGCTTTTGGGGCAGCAACCGGCAGGAACGCAGACCACCCAGCTGGTGACAGCCGGATTTGGTGGTCAGGATGCCAACGACAGCTCCATGCTGCTCAGCTCCATCCTGATTGTGGGTGCCGCTCTCGTGTTGTGTGTGTCTTCTCTGTGGGCATATCGCCGCAAGACCGACAAATAAGCCGTATCGTCAACGCGAGGTCGGAAGACCGATTCAGCTTTGAAAAAACAGCATCAAGCCCTTGCCGAATCCATGGCGGCAAGGGCTTGATGCTGTTCTGATGGTGGGCTGAAGGCCTATAGGCTGATGACGTTTTCCCCGGCATTCAGTTTCAACTTGCGTTCCGCTCCGTTGACCTTGAGCATGACGGTGCATGGGCGCAGAGCGTTGATCTTAAGACTGCTGACCTGGCTGTTTGCCCAGCTCATGCCTACCGTGAGGCCCCCACGGGCACGGATGCCCTTCACCTCACCATCCTTCCAGTTGGAAGGCAAGGCGGGCAGCAATTCCAACTTGATGCGGTTTTTACCTTTACCTGGTTGATATTCACTTTGCATCAGCATCTCAATCACACCGGCGCATCCACCGAAATTGCCGTCAATCTGGAATGGGGAGTGGGCATCGAGCAGGTTTGGATAGGTGCCCCCTCCTCGTCGTGCGTCTTTCCCTTTGTAGCCATCTGGACTGACGTAGTTGAGCAGTTTGCGGTAGATGTGATAAGCGTTCTTCGAGTCGTGCAACCGGGCATAGAGGTTCACCCTCCAGCCGGAGCTCCAGCCTGTGGTTCGGTCACCTTTCAGCTCGAGTGTCCGTGCTGCTGCCTTTTGCAGTTCCTCTGTGCTGTGCACACCATCGCCGAGATGATGGCCGGGGTAAAGACCGAAAAGATGGCTTTGGTGACGGTGGTGAGGGTCCTCGTCTTCCCAGTCGTAGAACCACTCCTGCAAGTTCCCCTTCTGCCCAATCTTGTAAGGCTGTAACTGTGACAGCACCCTGTCTGCCTCTTTGGCAAATCCTTTGTCAATGCCCAGTTCCAATGCCGCATCTCTGGCATCGCTCAGACATTCGCGGATCATGGCGATGTCGGCGAATCCGCCAAAGCAAGTCCGTCCGTGATAACCTTCAGGGCTGATATAGATGTTCTCGGGTGAGGTGGATGGGGCAGTGATGAGGTGTCGTTTTCCTTCCACTCCCATCTCGTCAGTGCCAATAAGCCAGTTCATGCAGAACTCGGCAGCGCCTTTCAGCACGGGATAGTATTCACTGAGAAAATCCTTGTCGAGTGAGAACAGGTAATGCTCCCAGATGTGGGTGCTCACCCACGCACCTCCCATGTTCCAGTTGGCCCAGTTGGGGTCACCGCTTTTCAGTCCTACAGGGCAGGTCATCGCCCAGATGTCGGTGTTGTGGGCCAGACACCATCCTTTGTCCACTCCATAGTAGGCTTTTGCGGTTTGTTCTCCCGACTTCTGCAGACTCTTGATGAAGGTGAGCAGTGATGCATGCATCTCTGGCATGGCACCAGTCTCTGCAGCCCAATAATTCTCCTCCACGTTGATGTTGCTCGTGTAGTTGCACGACCAAGGCGGAAGCAGGTGCTCGTTCCACAATCCCTGCAGGTTGGCAGGCACCTGAGGCGTTCGGGAGCAGGAGATGAGGAGATAGCGGCCATATTGGAAATAGAGGGCTTCCAAAGCAGGATTGAACAGTTTTTCGTCCACATACTCACGCAGCACCTCGTCGGTAGGGCGGTCGTCGGTTCTCTCATCCGCTGTGAGGCGTAGGCTCACCCGGTCGTAGATGGCTTTATAATCGCGCACATGGCGTGCCCGAAGATCCTCATACGAGAGCCCCTTTAGCTGGTTAAGCCTGTAGTCTGCTATGCTTTTATAGTCCTTGCCTTCCTTTGCCGGGTCTTTGTCGAACCCGTTGAATGAAGTGGCGTTGACAATATAGATGGTGAGCACCTTGCTGCCATCGATCACCAGTTTGTTGTCTTCCGAGCGCACATGGTCGCCCTTTGCCATCACTTTCGTGCGGAAATGGATGCCGCGTGAAGGGTCGTAGGCGAATTTCTCATCCGACTGGTAATATGACGGAAGGGATGCGTAGCCTGCATAGCCGTCGTTCACGATGGTGTTGCCACTGGCGGAAATCTCATTCCGCAGCTGACAGCCCAGCGAGAGGGTGGCATGGATGCCGGAAGGACTGTCGGTCGTGATTCTCACCACAATGCCGGAGTCGGGATTGGTGGCGAAATATTCGGTGGTATAATGATAGCCGTTGCGCTCATAGCTGGTGTGGGCCACCGCCTCGCCAATGTCGAGGCTGCGTCGGTAGTTGCTCACTTTCCCTGAGTCGGCATAGGTAATCTGGAGCTCACCCAGCGGCTGATAGTTCTGGGAGAAATGACCCTGCACATTTTTTTGCAGCTGGTCAGCTTTTTTATAGTCTCCCTTCCGTAGTGCTTCCCTGATGGCTGGGATGGACTGGTGGGCATCAGGCGAATAGATGTTCATGTTGCAGGGTTCACCAGTCCAGAGCGTGATGTCGTTGAGCGAAAGGCGGTCGGTTTCGGTGCCGCCATAGACGGTGGCTCCCATCATGCCGTTTCCAATGACAAGGGCTTCCTCAAAGAATTGCGCAGGGCGGTTGTAGTGCAGTTCCTGCGCTACCGACATGGTGAGGCTGAGCGTCAATGCCAGCAATGTTGTCAATCGTTTTTTCATGTGTTGTTAGTTGCTATTTCTGTTGTTGATATAATCAAACGAATAATGGTTCTGAAATGAGGATAGTTGGCTCCTCGTCCCTTTGGATTCATGGGCAGCTGAAGGTACGTCTCTCTCCATTGAGCGTGAGGGTGATGGACTTTGCCCTCAAGCAGAGCTTTGACCCGTTGGTGATGCCCTTTCCGTAGAGCCGGTCGCCATGGATGGGGGCGTTGAGCCCTTGCGGATGGGCGCAATGCACCCTCAACTGATGGGTGCGTCCTGTGTCTGGATAAAGTTCCACCAGAGTCTGTCCACCATTTCGCTCCTTCACTCTCCAGTGGCTGACGGCTTGTTTTCCATGATCGGGATCGACAATCTGCCTTGGCGGGTCATCGGGGTCGGGACGCATCCGCAGTTTGATGATGCCTTCATCGTCCTTGACATTTCCGTCGAGCAGCGCCTCGTAGGTTTTGCTCACCTCATGCCGTATGAATTGCTGCTGGAGGTTCTTGTATGTGGTTTCATCCTTGGCGATGACGAGCAGTCCGCTGGTGTCCTGGTCCAAGCGGTGGACAAACCAGAATTCCTGAATACCATGCTTTTCCCGAAGCCAGTCGGCCACGGATTTCAACTCTCCTCTTCCTGGTACGGACAGCAGTCCGGAAGGCTTGTCGATGATGATGACCTGTTCATCCTCATAAACGATTCCCACTTGATCCATCAATACCTCTTCCTGACGCTCGGCTTGGCTTTTCGCTACGTCCACACCCTGAAGCATGAATTCGAGAAGCGGCCGGCACTTCTTGTGGCATGCTGGATAGAACTGGCCGTCGTGGCGCACCTCATGCAGTGGAGAGAGCAGTTGCGGACCTTGGTTGATGCCAGCGGTGCTTCGACTTTGAATCCAGAATTCTGCCATGCACAGGGGCTGGAGGTTGTTCAGATAGGCATATTGCAGCAGTTTGGGAGCGCAGCATTCACCTGTTCCTGAAGGGATATGGTGAGTGGAGGCGTTGCGTGAATAATTCTCCTGTCTCAGTGTCTTTCTGCGGTAATAATCTGTGAAGATGTCCATGATGGTCTTCCGCTTTCCCAGAGCGTTGAGTAGTGTGTATTGACAAAACAGCCAGTCTTGTAGGGCTTCCGACCTCCTGCGCCGTTCGTTCCTGTCGTCCACCATCTTCTCAATCTCCCGCATCTCGTTCATGAACGTCTCACTGCGGTTCACATCGAACACGGGAGGCACAAATCCGTCAGTCTCACTCTTGCCATTGAGCTGACCTGAGAAGGCGGCCAGAAAACGGAATTCTCCTTTCTCTCCTGCTTTTTCCTCATCCTCCCGTCGGCGCACGATCAGCACCCCGAACATTTTTCCACGCCGCAGTTCTTCATCCCATTCATCATGCCTTTCGACCTCTTCCCGAACCGCAGCGGCGGCAAGCAGGCAGAGGGGATGAGGGACATAGGCGAAGGGATTGTTAAAACACAGGGGCGGATTGATGTCCGCCCCTGCGAAGAGGGTATGTATCCTGTTGTCTGTCATGAAAACTAAATGGTGTCTTTTCCATAAAAGTATCCACACCACTCAAAATCCGAATTCTGAAGAATCGGATGAGGTTAGTCCTCAAGCAGGATGTTCATGATTTCACAGGCTGCCTTGGCCACGGAGGTTCCAGGACCGAAGATGGCGGCAACACCTGCCTTGTAGAGGAAGTCGTAGTCCTGTGCAGGAATCACTCCACCGGCAATCACGAGGATGTCCTCGCGTCCCAGTTTCTTCAACTCTTCGATGAGCTGAGGAATCAGTGTCTTGTGACCTGCTGCCAGTGAGGATGCACCGACAACGTTCACGTCGTTCTCCACGGCTTCGCGGGCTGCCTCGGCTGGAGTCTGGAACAAAGGTCCCATGTCAACGTCGAATCCGCAGTCGGCATAGCCTGTTGCCACAACCTTAGCACCGCGGTCGTGTCCGTCCTGACCCATCTTGGCCACCATGATACGTGGACGGCGGCCTTCCTTCTGAGCAAACTGCTCAGTCAGCTCGCAGGCTTTCTCAAAGTCTGCGTCTTTCTTGCTTTCTGATGAATACACGCCTGATATCGTTCTGATTACAGCTTTATAACGTCCTACTATCTTTTCGCATGCGTCGCTGATCTCACCCAGCGTACAACGCAGGCCTGCTGCTTTCACAGCCAAGTCGAGCAGGTTGTTCTTGCTCTTTTTGCCTTCGTTGAACTCACGCACACATTCCGTAATCTCGGCAAGAGCGGCCTTGCAGGCTGCCTCGTCGCGGTTGGCGCGCAGCTCCTTCAGCGATTCCTCCTGCTGCATGCGCACTGCAGTGTTGTCCACCTCCAGGATGTCGAGCGGATCCTCGTGGTCGAGACGGTATTTGTTCACGCCTACGATGGTCTGAACACCAGAGTCGATACGTGCCTGGGTGCGGGCTGCTGCCTCTTCGATACGCATCTTTGGAAGACCAGTTTCAATGGCCTTGGCCATACCGCCGAGCTTCTCAATCTCCTGGATGTGCTCCCATGCCTTGTGAACCAGCTCGTTGGTGAGGGTCTCCACATAGTAGGAACCAGCCCATGGGTCAATCTGCTTGCAGACTTTGGTCTCGTTCTGAATGTAAATCTGGGTATTACGGGCAATACGGGCAGAGAAGTCGGTTGGAAGGGCGATGGCCTCGTCGAGTGCGTTGGTGTGGAGTGACTGGGTGTGTCCCAGTACGGCAGCCATGGCCTCGATACAGGTGCGGCCCACGTTATTGAACGGATCTTGCTCAGTGAGCGACCAACCTGAAGTCTGTGAGTGGGTACGCAATGCCATGGATTTCGGATTCTTGGCTCCGAACATCTTGGTGATTTTTGCCCAAAGCAGACGTCCGGCACGCATCTTGGCGATTTCCATGAAGTGGTTCATTCCGATGGCCCAGAAGAAGGATAGACGCGGAGCGAACGCATCGATGTCGATACCTGCGTTCACACCTGTGCGCAGGTAGTCCATTCCGTCGGCCAGTGTGTATGCCAACTCAATGTCGGCAGTGGCGCCGGCTTCCTGCATGTGGTAACCGGAGATGGAGATGGAGTTGAACTTAGGCATCTTCTGAGAAGTGTATTCGAAGATGTCGGCGATGATCTTCATGGAGAAAGCTGGTGGATAAATATAGGTGTTACGCACCATGAACTCCTTCAGAATATCATTCTGAATGGTTCCTGCCATCTCCTCGAGCTTGGCACCCTGCTCCAGACCTGCGTTGATGTAGAAGGCGAGGATAGGGAGCACGCCGCCGTTCATCGTCATCGACACCGACATCTTGTTGAGCGGAATGCCGGCGAAGAGCACTTTCATGTTCTCCAGTGAGCAGATGCTCACACCTGCCTTACCCACGTCACCTACTACGCGAGGGTTGTCAGGGTCGTAGCCACGGTGGGTAGGGAGGTCGAATGCCACCGACAGACCTTTCTGTCCGCTCGCCAGGTTGCGGCGGTAGAATGCGTTGGATTCCTCAGCGGTGGAGAAACCGGCATACTGACGGATGGTCCACGGGCGGAATGGATACATCATTGAATACGGACCCCTCAGATAAGGTGGAATACCTGCTGCAAAGTCCAGATGCTCCATGCCCTCAAGGTCTTCCTTTGTATATACTGGCTGGATGTCAATCTGCTCCGGAGTCCTCCAGTTGGCTGTGATTTTGTTGTCTTTCTGCCATTGCTGGCCATTCTTTTCTTGAATACCAGCGTAAATGTCTATATTGTTGAAATCTTTTCTTGCCATGATTGTTCTATATTTACTGGATATTCAATTTCTTGTTGTACTCACGGAGTGTCTCAAGCTGGTTGACGCGAACGTGGATGAAGTTCTCGATTCCTGCGGCCTTCAGGTCGTCGGAGCAAGCAGGTGCGCCTGCCACCACGAACATGGCTCTGCCATCGAGATATTTGAATGCAGGGATGGCATATTCAGCATATTCGTCGTCGGATGAGCAAATCACCACGATGTCGGCTTCTGCCTTCAATGCGGCATCTACTCCTTCTTCCACAGTCTTGAATCCCAGGTTGTCAATCACTTTGTAGCCGGCAGCGGCGAGGAAGTTGCAAGAGAACTGGGCACGGGCCTGACGCATGGCGAGGTTGCCGATGGTGAGCATGAAGGCAACTGGCTGCTTCGGAGCGGCCTCTGTGGCGAGGCGGAGCGATTCAAACTCGCTGGCCATGCGGCTCTTGTCCAAGGTGGCGATGTTGCCTTCCTGATTCTCGCAGCAGGTGTTGCATACCGGACGTTTGCCTTCCGATTTCTCAGTGAAGTTCGGGAACTGGTTGGTGCCGAGGATGAACTCCTTGCGCTTGGCGGCGTCTGCATGACGTTTGGTGTTTGAAGCGTTCACGGCTTCCTGAATCTTGCCTTCGAGGGCCTGTGCCAGGAATCCACCGTTGTTCTCCACCTCAAGGAACAATTTCCATGCTTCTTTGGCAATGGCGTCGGTGAGGGTTTCGATGTAGTAGGAACCACCACCCACATCGACGAGCTTGTCGAAATGAGCCTCTTCTTTCAGCAGCAACTGCTGGTTGCGGGCCAGACGCTCTGAGAAGTCGTCCGGAGTCTGGTAAGGCTTGTCGAACGGAGTGACCACGATGGAGTCCACATTGCCAATAGCAGCCGACATAGTCTCTGTCTGGCTGCGGAGCAGGTTCACATAGCTGTCGAACACAGTCTGGTTGTACTCGCTGGTGATGGCGCAAACGTGCATCTGGCATGCGCAGTCGCATTTCGGCTCATATTGCTTCACAATCTGAGCCCAGAGCATGCGGCCGGCACGGAACTTGGCGATTTCCATGAAGTAGTTCTCACTCACGCCCATCTGGAACTTGATGCGCTTGGCTGCCTCTGTTGGCTCCACACCCTGGGCAACCAGCTGGTTCAGGTATTCGTTACCCCAAGCCAGGGCATAACCCAGCTCCTGGTAAATGTAGGCGCCACTGTTGTTCAGTGTGGCGCTGTTCACCGTCACGCAACGGAAGTTAGGGAAGTCCTTCAGCGTGTCGATCAGCTCTTTGCCAAGTGCGATGACAGGTGTGGTGTCTTTGCCTTTCACCAGGATCTTCTCAATAGGGTCCCAGTCGATGCTGCCCACAACCTTCTCCTTGTCGTAGCCCTGCTTCTCAAAGTAAGCCACGAGCATCTTGGCGAGCTCAACGCTGCGGCGCTTGCAAGTGCAGAAGTTCACCTCCACGATGTCGCAGCGGATGTCCTTCAGCAGTGTCTCAATCGTTTCCTCGCTCACCATGTCGCCACAGAAATGGAATCCGAGTGAGTCCACGCCCTTGTTCAGGATGTCGAGTGCCTTGGCGTTGGCTTCCTTGGCATCTTTCACGTCGATGTTCTGACGGACATACCACAGGTTGTTGTCTTTCTTGTTTCCTCTGATGAACGGAAACTCGCCAGGCAGGGAATCCACAGCCTTCTTGTCTGCCAGGTCTTCACGACGGTAGAACGGCTGAACGTTGAATCCCTCGTTGGTTCTCCAAACCAGCTTCTTTTGGAAGTCTGCGCCCTTCAGGTCCACCTCAATCTTATCGAGCCATTCCTGACGGGTTGGAGCTTGAAATTCACTAAAAAGTTTTTCTCTGTTAACCATTATTTTATCTTTTTTGAAAAAAAATATGTTTCACAACAAAACAAAATGTGCTTCTAAAAAGACTTTAGAAACGTTTTTCATTAAAGCAACTGCAAATTTACCGCTTTTTTGGAAATTGAGCGAATAAAAAGTGAATAATTTTTGAATGTGGGAGATATTCTTTGACTTATGGAGCCAAATCTGCCATCTGTGTGAGCGCTGTGGTCAATTTCCGTCATGACCTGACCCATCGGATTCGACTGACTGTTCAGCAGCTTTTTCTTGCTTTTCCTTTTCTTTGAGCGCACGTTTCTCGTCGAGCAGCTTCACGATTTCCTTCTCCAGCGATTCGTTGCCGGGAAAACCGCTGAACTGCTTGCTGATGAGCCCGTCCCAATCCACCACGAGATAGGCGGGGATGGATTTCACCTTGATGTGCTTGCAAAGGTCTTTCCATTGAGCGTCAGTCAGATAGAAGTGGTCGCCACGGATGTCGGGAATCAAGCCGCGCCAGGTGTCCTCTGATGAGGTCTCGCCTGTGACATATACAAATGCGATGGAGTCTTTGTAGGCTTCTTTCAGTGGCTTCATGTTCTCCATCGCCATACGGCATGGCATACACCAGGTGGCCCAGAAATCCACCACCACAATCCGTCCCCCATATTGGTCCATGATGGCATGATACACCTCTTTTCCCTTTACGTCCTCATCGATGTAGCGGATGTAATACATTGGGTTGCGGAGTGCGTCACGCTTTTGCTCGCGTAGCAGGCTGTCGCGCTCCTGAATGAGCGGGAAGAGGTCGGGACACCGCTTTTTGATGGCGGCGAGCTGCTTGTCGTTCAGGTTTTTCTTTTCGTTGATCAGCCGCATCCCTTTCTGTGCGAAGTCAACCTTCTCGAGAAATGGAGGCAGGGTGAAATGGGCGCCACGCTGCTCGTTGCAAATGGTCACGGTCTGCCGTAAGTGGCTGCCTAATGGCGTGTAGAGCAGGGCGTTGTGGTGGGTGAAGTCATTCCTGACGGCTTCGCGGTAGAAGTCGTGGCTCACGCTGCGGTCAATGCCCCGCTGCAGGTACTTCTGGTTGAGCGTCATGGCATAGCCACTCAGCAGTTCCATGAAATAGAGGCGGGCTCCGAGCAGGTTGTAGGTCTTCACCTCCTCCATCACGTCGGCAGACTTGATGCGCTGCTCCAATTCTGCCTGCTTGCCCACCACCTCTTCCTTGAACCGAAATTCATCCTCGTCTTCAGTGTAGGCATTCCAGTTGGTGCTGATCTCGTTGTAGAGGCTGTTGAAACGCGCGTTCGACGGAAGGCGGTTCATGTCGTTGTTCCATTCAGAATGAGCTCCTCCGAAGCGCCATCGTCCGCCGTCATACGACTTGCGCTCGTCGAGGGTGAGTGATGTGGTCTCTCCTGGCTCCACGAGTAGGATACCTTCGTGAGTCTTGCCATGATAGAAGGCCACGGCGCAGGTGGTCCCGCTGTGGATGTCGAACTTGAAATGGCCTGCGGAGTCAAGCACCGCATATTGGGTGTGGCCGTCTTTCTGGATGAGGTCGAACAC
>OMUD01000317.1 GCA_900314125.1 uncultured Prevotellaceae bacterium
ACCCACCGCGTGAGCGACTTGGTGTTCGACAACTCCAAGCGGGGAGTGGAAAGGTTATTCAGAGAGTTAATTGGTGGTTTTCTCAATCCAGCCAGAGGTGTACACCGCCTCTTCTCCGGTCAGATGTGGCGGGTGGGCCAGAACCGTGGAAAAATCGTGGAACCCGAGCCCTTCTCCCTCGATGTGGGAATAGGAAACCGATATATGAAGGAGATGCGTGGCCAACACCGGCAGAAGAACGTGGCATACGTGGATTTCCTCATGAACTATGGCCAGCATTACGATGGTAAGGACTCCCACAAGCCATTCGACTACTTCAGGCTCTATGCCCTTCTCAATATATCCGGCAACGACCCCACATTCAGTCATATCGACATCAAGGGCCGTATAGCCACCAAGCAGTTCTCAACAAGCAAGAACTGGCAATACGACCTTGGATTCTACCAAGTCTATAAATATATCGACAACTACGGCGACAACAAAACCCAACGCCCAGGGAATTATGCACTGCTCAATGAAGCGTGCAGCTTTGCCGGCGGACTGTATGTGGAGAAAACAGGACGGAAACTGTCGTTCAGCAATGACTTCATGGTTGATGGAGTTGGATTTGGAGGGACCACTTCTGATTACTACAAGCCAAGACGCTACAACTACGCCTCCGGCTTCAGTTTCCGCAATGATACCCGGTTATGCGTGAACCACATCCTGGCTGTGGGCAATGACCTATATTTCGCCAGAATGTTTGTGTTCAAAGGAACGAAAAAAGGAGATATGGAGGAAGCCAATCCTTATTTCTGGGGAGATAAAGGCAACAACTCCATACTGATGAACAGAGCATATCTCAACATCAATTTGAAATATAACATAAAGCTCAATGTTGAGCATATTCTTTATTACCGCCGTTCAAACTACGACCAATACCCTCATGTCAGGGCTAAAAGCTATGAGATGAAGTTAGGCCTCATCTATTCCATTTAAAGCCGCATCGATATTTCGTTTGAAACCGTCATATTTCGCCCGTTTCACAGCAGAACCTCTGAACAAACGCAGATATTCCTCTTTTGTGAGTTGCTTCCAGTCATCCGCTGTCATCGAGAGCAACTCTTCTGAAGGTTCAAACTCCTCAATGGAGGTAGGTGCAGCAAACCGATTATGCGGACAGGTTTGCTGGCAGCGGTCGCAACCATAGATGCAATCCCCCATTTTTCCAGCATATTCATCAGGAATGGCTCCACGGTTCTCTATCGTCAGATATGATAGACATTTCGATGCATCTACCCGGTAGGGCTCGCCTAATGCCCCTGTGGGACATGCATGCAGACATTGCTCACAGCGTCCGCAATGAAATTCAAGTGGCTGGTCGTAGGATGTGAATGAACGATCCGTGATGATCTCACCCAAAAAGAAGTAGCTGCCCTTGCCTGGAATAATCAGACTTGTGTTTTTACCAATGAAACCGAGTCCGGCACGCCAAGCCCAATAACGGTCAAGCATAGGAACCGTGTCGCAACAAATCAGACCAAGGTGCTTTTGGGAAATGTCGTCTTCCTCTTTCACATATCGCACATCAACCACACCAAGCGAACTTGCCAAATTCTCAAGCCGGCTCTTCATCACGTCGTGATAGTCTTTCCCGTAGGCATAATAAGCAAACTGTGGATGTCCCTTCTCTATCAACTTCGAAGGATAATAATTCATTGCAACGACCACCACACTTTTCGCCCCTGGCAACAGCAAGCGTGGATCCATACGCTTCTCCTGATTACCCTCCATATAGCGCATGTCAGCGTTGAATCCACATGCAAGCCAGTTGTTGAATGCGGCAGACACTTTTTCACCCACATGGTCTGCAACAGCCACCCCACAAGCAGAAAAGCCGAGACGAGCTGCCTCAGACTTCAAAACCGCTGTGTCATAGGATGGATTCTTCATGCCAAATCATGAAATCACTTCAGGTGCCTGCTCCATTTCATGTTCTCATCAAACTTCTTGAACTCATAGCCTTGTTCTCTCAGCCATTCTATGCAGCGTGGGAGAGCTGTCTTCAGTTTTTCAATGCTTTTCAGAGAATCATGAAATGTGATGATTGACCCGTTTCGGGCATATTTCTTCACATTTTCCACCACATCCTCCGCATCAATCCATTTAGAATAGTCGCGGGTTACAAGGTCCCACATGATGATGGTGTATTTATGTCTGAGGAAAAGATACTGCCAGCGGCGCATCCATCCATGGGGCGGACGGAAAAGTTTCGTCTGGATCAATTCGTTGGCCAGCCTCACATTCTTGAGGTATTTGATGGTAGGTGTGCGGAAACCAATGTGGTTGAACGTGTGGTTGCCCACACTGTGCCCCCGTCGTTTGATGTCGGCAAACAGTTCCGGATATTTACGCACGTTGTCGCCCACCATAAAGAAAGTTGCTTTGATGCCGTAATGGTCGAGCGTGTCGAGAATCCAAGGGGTGGCCTGTGGGATGGGGCCGTCGTCGAAGGTGATATATACCGCCTTCTCATCACGTTTCATCCTCCAGATGGCGCTGGGATAGAGCCATCTCAGCCATTTGCTGGGTTGTTCGATTAACACGGAAAAAGGGAATTGAATGAAAGAATACGGCTGTCCATCTTTTCATGATGGACAGCCGCTGAACTATATCAATTGAGAGAAATTCCAAGTCGTTGGCAACGTGCGATGAAGTCGCTCATCGGCTTTTGAAGCCTTGATTCCATCGCATCGCCTTTCTCTTTCATACTCTTCTTTTGGGCCTCAGAGAAAGCAGGATAGCCTTTTGCATCCTCGCTGATGGCAGAATCGTAGAGGCTGATGAGGTTGCCGATGGTCACAATCTCGGTATAGCATTCGTTGCATGCTGTGACGAAGCGGTTGTCGTTGAGCGACATGTACCAATCTATGTATTCGGCAGAACGTTTCTCCAGAGCCTCGATGATGTGGTCGGCCTTGTCGATTTTTCCCAAACGCAGATAGGATGTGGCCATGTCGAGAGAGCCGCTGAAAGGATCGTGAGGAACATTGTATTCAGGTATCTCCGTCTCACATTTTTCCAATGCCTTGAGCGCCTTGTCGTTCTTGCCTTCATCCACCAGGCTGCGGATAAGCATGGAGAACCAGCGGCGGTGGGTGAAGCACATGCGCTGGGTGGTCTCATCAATGTAGAGTCCTGGCTGACGCAGGTTGCCATAACGATATTTGTTCATCATGTTGTCGTACATCTTCTCCGTATCCACCACAGTGCGCTGAGCCTGATTCTGCTTGAAGGTGAACGGAGTGAAACGCCATGCGATTCCTTCCTGCATGAAATGCTGATAGAGGTTACCATAATTGTCAGGTCCCACCGTTGTGGACATATACAGCGGACGTGAGAAATTGCTCTGACCAATCATCTCGAGCATCATCATGAAATTCTTATAGACCGTAGGTTTGCCTTTCAGGTCAATGATCATGCGGTCAGGAATAGAGTCGTTCTCAATCTTCATGCCCGACTTGCGCACCGCCTCCTTGTCCACGTTCAGATAGAGAGAGTCAGACGGCAGACAGGATGGCAGTTTGCTCACATAATCCTTATACTCCTCAGGCACGTTCTTGAGTACGAACTTCTGGATGGCATTGTTGAGTTCAAACGGCTCCTCACCCCATATCTTGCGTGCATCCTCAGGAGAATTGGTGTAGGCATCATTGATGATGTCCTTCATGTGGAGTTCCTCACCATTGTCGCCCATTCCCACCACAGGGTTCACATCCACCACCTCGTTCTCACCGGTCACATACTCATATCGTTTCCATGAGATTGGAAGCGGCGAAGAGGCGTTTTCGCCTTCGAATGCCGGACGTTTCATCTGGTCGATGTACCAGTCGGTCTGCAGATAGCTGAGGTTGCACACACGCACGTCTGTGCGGTTGCCTTCTGTATCTTCATTGTACCAGAGCGGGAAGGTGTCGTTGTCGCCATTGGTGAAAATCACACCATCGTGAGGGATGGTTTCCAGATAGTTCAGACCGAAGTCACGGCAGATATATCGGCCGCTGCGGTCGTGGTCGTCCCATGTCTGACTCACCATCTGCGCAGGCACCACGATGGCAGGAACGGCTGCGATGGCGGCAGCCACCACTTCTTTGCCACTCAGATATTTCTTAATCCAGTCATAAATGGCAGCAACGCCCAGTCCGCACCAAATAGCAAACGCATAGAAGGAACCAGCGTAAGCATAGTCACGCTCACGCGGCTGTCCCGGTGTCTGGTTGAGGTAGAGCACGATGGCCAGCCCCGTCATGAAGAAGAGGAAGAACACCACCCAGAACTGCTGAATGCCCTTCTTTCCTTTGAAAGCCTGCCAGAAGAAACCGAGCAGACCGAGGATGAGCGGCATGCAGTAGAACACATTGTGCCCCTTGTTCTCTCGCAAATCAGAAGGAAGTTTGCTTTGGTCACCCAGCATGGCGTTGTCGATGAACGAGAAACCGGTAATCCAGTTGCCATGTTCGAGTTCACCGTTACCCTGGATGTCGTTCTGACGTCCTGCGAAGTTCCACAGGAAATAACGCCAGTACATGAAGTTCACCTGATAAGACACGAAGAATTTCAGGTTCTCTCCAAATGTAGGAATATGGACAGCCCCCTCCTGATTGTAAGGATAAGCCACGGTTTTCTTATCCACATCTCCCAGCCATCCCTCGTACAGACGGGCATCCTTGGTGCTGTAGATGCGCGGGAAGAGCATGCATTGGTCGCTTGGATAGACATACTCAATCTTGCCATCCATGGCTATGTACTCGTCTTTCTCGTCAGCGTTCTTTTTCTCCTTTCGCATGTATTTCGGAGCCCCTTCATTGACTTTGTACATCATCTTTTCCTTGTCAACTTCTGGCTGGGAAGCGTAGGTAGGGCCATAGAGCAGCGGACGGTCGCCATATTGCTCACGACCAAGGTATTCTGCCAGCGTGAACACATCCTCTGGAGAGTTCTGATCCATTGGAGGGTTAGCAGTTGAACGCAGCACAATGACAGCATAGCTTGAATAGCCGACGGTGATGAGCGTCATGCAGAGCAGCGTGGTGTTGAGCAGCCGTGCCGACACATGCTTGTGGACAAAGAGGAAATATGCGATGATGGCCAGCACGATGAGGCCGATGATCACACTTGTCGTTCCGTGACCATAGAACGGTATGCCCAGCAATGCGGTGCAAACGAGGAAAGCTACCTTGGCCTGCACGTCGATGGCAGTTTTGTGGGTCTTCCAAAGCCCCCACACGAGTGCTGCAATCAAGAGAATGATATAGACATAAAGCCCTGTGTTGAACGACATACCCATGCTGTTGACAAACAGGAGTTCAAACCATCCGCTCACCTTCATGATGCCCGGAACCATACCATAGAGTACGGCTGCCACAATCACAACCGAGAGTCCCAGCACGAGCAAAGAGCCTTTCAGTGTCGGTTCCTTACTCTTCTTGTAGTAGAACACCAGCACCATGGCTGGAATACAGAGAAGGTTGAGAAGGTGAACACCAATCGAAAGACCCACAAGGTAAGAGATGAGCACCAGCCACTTGTCGCTGTGAGGCTGGTCGGCATTATCCTCCCATTTCAGAATCAGCCAAAACACCAAGGCGGTGAAGAATGATGAAAATGCGTACACCTCACCCTCCACAGCTGAGAACCAGAAAGTGTCACTCCAAGTGTAGATAAGCGCACCCCCCACTCCACTGGCCATCACGGCGATGGTCTGGGCCAGAGAGATTGCAGGCTTATCGCCACAAATCAATTTCTTGGCAAGATGAGTGACGCTCCAGAAGAGAAAGAGGATACAACCCGCACTGAGAAGTGCGGACATGATGTTGATCATCTTCGCCACCTGTGTGGCGTCGCTTGCAAAAAGGGTGAAGAATTTGCCGAAGAGCATGAAGAAAGGTGCTCCAGGTGGGTGTCCCACCTCCATTTTCTCGGCAGTGGTTATAAACTCAGGACAGTCCCAGAAACTGGCCGTAGGCTCAATCGTGGAACAGTAGGTGAAAGCCGCAATGGCAAAAACCACCCATCCTGTGATGTTGTTTACCAGCTTATACGTTTTCATTTATTTTGTTGATTTTGATTATTCTGGTTATGATGACCATATAAAGTGCAAATTTACGAAAAATCGCTCATTCCACATACTTTCAACGGAATTAAAAGTTTTTATTCACATTATTTGACAAAAAAACACTAACTTCGCTGAAAAAAATAAAAGCAAACACAAATGGCAGACTATATCTTTGAATTGCGATTGAAAGTACGCGACTACGAATGCGACCTCCAAGGGATTGTGAACAATGCCAACTACCAACATTACATTGAGCACACCCGACATGAGTTCCTGTTGGCTCACAATGTGAGTTTCTCCGACCTCCACTCGAGAGGTATTGATGCCGTAGTGGCACGGCTCAACATGCAGTTCAAGGTGCCGCTCAAAAGTGGTGATGAGTTTGTGTCGAAGCTTTGGCTCAAGAAAGAAGGCATCAAATATGTGTTCATGCAGGATATCTTCAGGGCTTCCGACATGAAGCTGGTGGTGAAAGCCCAGGTTGACACCGTCTGCCTTGTCAATGGCAGGCTCTCTGATTGCCAAGAGCTCAATGAAGCTTTCGCACCTTTTTTTCAATCATAAGTTATCTTTATCATCCTCATCCCACTTGTATTTCCGTTTGGGATTGCGTGGGAACCACCCTTTCTGCACCCGTTTTTCCTGTGCGAACAGTTCTCCTATCCCCCAAAAGGCAGAGAAAGAGAATGAGCCGAGGATGGCAGAAACGGTGATGTTTTCGATAATCAGGGAGATGACCAATCCGATGATTCCAGCCAGGAGCCAGGTCCACCATAATTTGGTACCCCAATAGTATTCCATTTTTATCACTAAGGGATGGAACAATCCTATAATCAGAAAGGTGCAGGCACCAATCAAGAGTCCTTCAAAGTGCATGTATCTTTTATTTTTAAATGGAAAAAACGAATAGCAAAGGATGCCCGCCTCACGTGGCCGGACATCCTTTGTTGTTGTCATCGTTGACTTGCCAATTGTTCTTTTTCAATGGAAAACATCCTATTCATCCGCAGCCTCAGCATGGATTGGAATTTCTTTCTTGATACTTTGGTCGAGCGAAATCAGCGTCTCTGTGGAATCCACGCCATGGATACCCTGAATGCGGTTGTTCAGAAGATCCATCAGCTGCTCGTTGTCGCGGGCATAGAGTTTCACGAGCATGGTGTAAGGCCCTGTGGTGAAATGGCATTCCACGATTTCCGGAATGTTTTTCAGTTCATCCACCACAGCTTTATACATAGATCCTTTTTCCAACCGGATTCCCACATAGGTGCAGGTGGAGTAGCCCAGGCTCTTTGGGTTCACGTGATAGCCTGAACCGACTATCACATTCAAGTCAATCAGTCGCTGCACACGCTGATGAATGGCGGCTCTCGAGACGCCACATGCCTGTGCCACCTCCTTGAAAGGGATTCGGGCATTATTGGAGATAATCTCCATGATTTGCAAGTCTAACTTGTCAATCTTTTCCATTTTTGTGTTAAAATTTGTAGTTTTCAGCTACAAATGTATAAATTAAATTTTACAAATCACACAAAAATTACTTTTTTTTGCTGACTTATTTGCATTTTGTCGCCAAATCAATGTTTTTTGGCAATTATAGATGCTTTAATCAAACAAAAACGAAGCATTTCGTCATTTTTCAATTGACAAAAGCTCAACAGTGAAGATCAAGGTTGAGAACGGAGGAATCTTACCTGCCGCACGCTCACCGTAAGCGAGGTTGTAAGGGATGTACAACTCCCACTTTGAGCCCACCGGCATGAGGCAGAGTGCCTCAGTCCATCCTTTGATCACCTGATTCACTCCAAACGACGTCGGTTCCCCACGCTTATATGAAGAATCGAATTCCGTGCCGTCGATCAGATGTCCCTCATAGTGAACCTTCACCCTGTTGGTGGCCTTCGGGATGGCACCTGTTCCTTGGGTCAGCACCTTATACTGAAGTCCGCTCGGCAGGCTTACCACACCATCCTTACCCTTGTTCTCAGCCAAGAATCGCGCACCTTCTTCCTTGTTCTTTCCGTAGAGCCTGTCAGAATTTTCTTTCTGGCGTGCCTGCATCTTTGTCTGGAAGTGCTTCATCGCCTCATCTGCAGTCATGTTTCCTTTTCCCTGGATGCCGGCAATAATGCCTGCAGCCACAATGGCAGGATTGATTTTCTTATCCGGTTCGGCAGCATAGTAGTCTTTCGACATATTCTCGCTCAGCTGACCGACTTGTCCTCCAATACTTAATCCTTGAAAATAAGCATGTTTCTTTTTGTCGGAAGGGTCGAGTGAAGTTCGGTCCATCATGCCTGCAAAGAAGTCGTCCACATAGGCGCTGTCCACTCCCAACTGCTGAGTCATGTAGTTCTTCAAACCACCCGACTGGGCGATACCGAAGATATAGGCAAGAGAATCGCCTGGATTGCTCAA
This sequence comes from uncultured Prevotellaceae bacterium, assembly GCA_900314125.1. Taxonomy (GTDB): domain Bacteria; phylum Bacteroidota; class Bacteroidia; order Bacteroidales; family Bacteroidaceae; genus UBA3839. Next base: position 8,513 of record OMUD01000317.1, read on the forward strand.
AACTGGGTCTTTAGCCACAAACGTTTTTGGAGTTTCAGTAGC
>OMUD01000316.1 GCA_900314125.1 uncultured Prevotellaceae bacterium
AATCAAAAACAACGAGCTGGCGCAGAAATAATCCGCTGCCTGTTCATAGATTATTTCCATTTTTTTGTTTAGTAGTGTTTAGGGAAGATGTTGAAGACTTCTTTCCCTTAAAGAGATTTGCTTCATGAAAAAGAGTATAATAACATTCATTCTAACCATTCTGACTCAGCTTTCAGCCTTCTCCCAGAATGTCATTACAGGGCAGATCACCGATGCTGCCACAGACGAACCGTTGATTGGGGCTTACATTGTGGTCAAATCGGGAAAGGAGAAAGGAACGGTCACGGATTACGAAGGTAATTTCAAATTAGCCACAAAAAGCAAGTTCCCACTCTCTCTGTCTGTTGAATATGTGGGATATCGGTCGCAGGAAATTGATGTGTATGACAGTCAGGAACCTGTGGAAATCCAACTGAAAGAGAATCCGAGCAAAATCAACGAGGTTGTGGTCGTGGGCTATGGAACCCAGAAAAGAACGCATCTCACGGGATCGGTCACTACCGTGAAAGCTGATGTTTTCAGCAAGGCACAAACTCCTACGCTCGATCAGGCTCTCACGGGACAGGTGGCGGGCTTGAATGTCACGGCTGCAAGTGGACAGCCTGGTGCTGACAGCCAAATCCGAATCAGAGGAGGAAACTCGGTGAATGCCAGCAACGAACCGCTCTATGTAGTGGATGGATTCATTTATTTCAAAGATGCTTCAAACGCTTCTACGGGACTGGGGGCTATCGACGCCACTTTAAATCCGTTGGCCACAATCAACCCTGGCGACATTCAGTCTGTGGAAGTGCTGAAAGATGTGTCAGCCACGGCGATTTATGGATCAAGAGGTGCCAATGGTGTCATTCTCATTACCACAAATAAGGGAAAATTCGGTGATAACACCACGCATGTGTCTTATAATTACAATATTGGATTCAGCAATGTCACTAAAAAACTCAAACTTTTCGATGCTTCGGAATGGGCGCTCTTCCAAAAGAACTATTGGAGCAATAAGGCGGGTTATACGGATGAGCAGATTCAAGCACTTGGGAAAGGGACGGATTGGCAGGATGAGGTGTTGCGAACAGGGGTGAGACAAACACATGAATTGAGCATCAATGGCGGAACGGATAAAAGCCGCTATGCTTTCTCAGCAAACTATACTGACCAGGATGGCATCATTCTTAACTCGGGATTCCAACGCTATAATTTCCATACTAATCTGGAATGGAACGTGTGGAAGGAACTCAAATTTGGAGTCAATGCCACCTATGGCAGGTCAAAGCAGACTGGACTTACTACAGCAGAAGCAAAAGTCTTTAATTCTTCACCTTTCGCTGCGGGTATTACCAACAGCTTTGTCTATGCTTTGCTGATGCCCCCTGTTGTCAGTGTTTATAATGAGGATGGTTCATATAATTTCAAAAACCCTTACGAATATGCGTATTTCGCTATTGGAGACCATGCGGCCAACCCTGTTTACGACTTGAAAGAAAGTGTGGCGGAAAACATCAACAACTATCTCCTGACGAATGTCTGGACGAGCTACAGAGCCGGCGACTTTGTGTTCAGAGCTGCGGTTGGATTGAACAGCGAGAAACTTACACAGAATTATTTCTCTGGAGCTTACACTTCTCTTGGTCTGGCCACACAAGGAATTGGTGGAGTGGGTAACCGACAAACCACTGTTTGGCAGCAGGAATACACAGCCACATACGAGAAGGACTTCAAGGATATCCATCATATTGACGCTTTGGCAGGATATACTAGGCAGACTTCGGAGTCAACCTACAGCACAATCATGACCAACCAGTTCACGAACGAGATTCTCAAACACTACAATCTGGCAGACGGAGCAGGTATTTACACTCCTCAGACTGGTATTGCAAAATACACACTCAACTCTTGGATTGCCAGAGTGAACTACTCGTTACTCGATAAATATAATGCTACTGCGACCCTGCGTGCTGATAATTCCAGCAGATTCGCCAAGGATAACCGTTGGGGATTATTCCCATCAATCGGACTTTCATGGAATATCGATAAGGAAAAGTTCTTGCTCAACAATCCGAAAGTGGATTATCTCAAACTTAGATTGACTGCCGGATCTGTGGGCAATCAGGAAATTGCAGATTATGCTTTCGTCACTTCGTATGCCACGGGGTCCTATGCCGGAACAAGCAGCTATTCCAAACAGAATTCTGCCAATGATAATCTCAAATGGGAGACCACGGCAAGCTATAACATCGGTCTTGACCTGGGCATTCTGAAAAACCGTCTCAACTTTGTGTTCGACGCTTACTATAAGAAAACAAGTGATTTGTTGCTTGTGGTGCCTGTGGGATTCGCATCTGGTGTCACATCGCAATTGCAGAATGTGGGAAATGTGGTCAACAAAGGTGTTGAGTTCTCGGTGAATGCAAACCTGTTCAATAGAAGGAGAAAATCTTTGAACATTTCTGCAAACATCGCATACAACCACAATGAAATCACGGATATGGGAAATACCAATAATGTGATTCAAGGATCCGATAGTCAGCAGATTCTCAGAAAAGGAGAAACGCTCGGTGCTTTCTATGGACTTCAATTCCAGGGAATCGTGCAGCAGGGGGATGATGTCAGCATCTTGCCTACCATCAACGGACAGACACCGAAACCGGGAGACTTGAAATTCCAAGATACTAATCAAGATGGAAAGATCGATGGCAATGACCGGGTCATCCTTGGAAGCGCACAGCCTGAAATCGTATATGGGCTATCTTCGCAGTTCATCTACAGGCAATTCGACTTCTCTGTCAACTTTTCAGGAACCATCGGAAATAAGCTCTATAATGCCCTGGGAAGAAGGCTGGAACTCACTGGCGATTCCTATAATGTCCTCTCCACGGTGAGAAACTCTTGGACATTGGAAAACGGAAGCAATTCTCTTCCAAAAGCTGACACCACAAGACCTTTCTCTTATATCGACAGCAGATATGTGCAGAATGCGTCTTACCTCAAACTGAGAAATGTCACGGTGGGATTCACACCACGGTTGCCGAAGGAGTTCCCACTTAAATTCAGAATATATGCCACTGCCACCAACCTCCTCGCCATTACAGCCTACAAAGGCTATGACCCAGAGGTCAGCAGCGGGACGGATGCTGGGGCTTATCCTGCGTCAAGAAGTTTTATCTTTGGAATCAACATCAATTATTGATTGAAGAAAGTGAAAATAATAAAAGATTGTTTAACATTTATTTAGGTAAAGGAGATTTATTATGAGAAAAGTTAATTTGTTTTGGGGATTGGCAATTGCTGCCACAGTCCTTACTGGTTTTACAGCCTGCTCAAGTGACGATAATGACGAACCTGTCAACAATCAGGTGACGGACGAAAACGTAGTGGAAGATGATGCGAGTGCACTGGCACTTGTCAATGGAGTGTATAGCCACTGGCAACCGCTTTCTTCATCGTTCTCTTTCATTATCGAACTCAATTCCAACAAACTGATTTCTTTTGAGGGAGAGGAAAGTAAAGAAGGACCGCTAAACAGCCGTTTTGAACAAGAACCGACTACTTGGTATCAGGTCAAAATCTTCAACCACTTGCTCCTGGGTATCGTACAGGCGAATGAGGCTATTACCACAATCGAAAATTCATTGAAAGCAGGGAAAGTGTCACAAGCGGGGTACAACGCTGCTGTGGGAAAGGCCAAGTTCCTCAGGGCGCTCGCCTATCTCAAGCTCGTACAACTCTGGGGAGAAGTCCCACTCATCACCGAAAAAGGAGGATCCGCCACTCAGCGACAGAGCATCGACAATGTCTTGACACAAGTGGTTGCAGACTTCACCGAGGCTGAGTCGCTCCTGAAAGACTATGATGGAGACCCTCGGATTCCTTCTAAGCAGGCTGCTCAGGCACTGCTGGCAAGAACCTATCTGGTTTGGGGTGACAATCCGCTTTCATTGCAGGAAGTGCAGGCTATCGCCAATTCACAGACCGACCCGGCTTTCACGAAGAACGACAGCCGACTGAAGAAAGCGGTTGAGTATGCTGACAAGGTGATCAACAGCAAATTGCTGAAACTGGACCCTGACTACAGCAAACTCTTTGGACGTGAGTATGAGAGCAATAAGAGGGGAACCAACGAGCATCTCTTCACTATTGCACATGAAGGGGATAGAATCGATGCTCAGGGCAACCATCAGACTCACTGCTCTTGGACCTTCCCTTTCCAAAACGGTGAATATGGGAACGGATATTCTCAAAACCACACGGAGGTGGCTGACGATGACCTCTATGAGGACTGGCTCGCTGAATATCCTAACGACAAGCGGCTTCAGAAAACATATTTCGTTGAGGTTAAAAATCCTGAAACAGGATACGTACACCATTATCAATCACCGGTTTACACTCCGATAAATGGTAAGGGGGTGGACCAAAGCTACGAAGATGCAGAGAATCTCGAAATCAAGAAAAACTCAGTTGACCGTATTGAAATCAGATATGCAGAAGTCCTGCTCATCAAGGCGGAGGCACTTGTGCAACTCGGAAGAAACGCTGAAGCTGCTGAGCCGTTCAACCAACTCCGTGAGAGAGCGGGAATCGAGAAAGTCAGTGCACCTACATTCGAACAAATCAAGCGTGAATGGGATTACGAGTTCACTTACGAGCAGTTCTCACTCTTAAACTCGCTCAGATGGAAAGACTTGATTTCATCTGTTAAGAAAGTGGCTCAATACAAGCATTTCTCTGATGACTGGATACGTCAGAATTCCTACACTCCTGATCAGGAGGCGTTCTTCACTAAGGTTCACAATCACCTCGTGGCTAAATACAACAATGTCAAGGGTAAGCATTATCGTCAGCCGATTCCTACTGGATTGAGCGGTGAGGACCTCGGTATTGACTATCAGAACCCTGGCTATTGATTGTAGATGAAACATTTTTAAGTCAAATTTCTATAATATAGATATATGAATATTTTGAAGCAATCTTTCTTTCTGGTCTTGGCGGTGCTTTCGGGCACTGCCCTGACCTCCTGCAACAGCAATGATGACAATGTCGATGCAGGTATCGAAATCCCGGGTATCACCATTACGGATGACGTGGATTGCTGTTCTGCTGAGGAAGCACTGCAGGTCTATCGTTTTCTGCAGACTGTGAAGATCATTCCAGAACTCTCAATCGTGGTGGATGGCAAATACAATGTCTTTGCCTATTCCAAAAATGGGACTTTCCATACTGGATATAATGATATTTATTTTGTGGCAACCAAAAAGGAAACAGGCAACTATATCAAAAACTTTCAAATCACTGACTTGAAGCCGTTGATGTTCATGACGAAGATGAAAATGGAACACAGCACCCCTGTAGCTCCAAGCGTTGAGCAGTTTAACGACAACTATCTTGCAGTGAAACGGGGCTGGATCTCTTTTGTTATGAATTCCAGCGAGGCGGGCTCCTGGACGGTTTCTTACAATGTTGACGTGCTCGGAAAAACTGCTGCCTTACCAAAAACGGATATTCTGGTTGATCCGCTTCCTGAAGGGCAAGAGTGGGTCAAGTCCTTTAAAGTGGATAATGAAACGTATTACATTTCTATTGTCAATCCAACAGATTTGAAAACAGGAAAAAACACCCTCCAGGCATTTGTGTCAAAAAAGAATAATCCAGCTACTGTACCTTATCAGCTGGCCAGTGAGAAGTTTGTCATTGATATTGACCCGAGAATGCCGGATATGGGGAATCACACGTCGCCCGACAATGAGGCATTGGAACTGAAGGATAATGGATCCTATGAGGGTAATGTGAATCTCACCATGACTGGACTTTGGAGAATACATTTCACCGTGAAAGATCTCAAAGGAAATGTTCTGGCTGGCGGTGATGACCTCAAGGACGGATTCAGCTCTCTCTATTTTGATGTGACGATTTAAAGTGTTGAATGAGTTATTGGACAGATTCACACTAATTCGAAAAAAAAATTAACTCTTTCTATGTTAGGACTTTTGTTATGCTCTTTGACCATACCGGTGGACACCGCGATTAACCAATCCCTCAATCTGGATGAGGTGGTCGTGGTGTCCAAAAACATAAACAACAAACAGACCGACAAGGGAATGGTGGCCACTATTGATGAGCATTTGGCGCAACTCTCTTCGGTAAACCTCATCAGAAGAGGAGCATACGCATGGGAACCGGTCGTGAATAATATGCAGACTGAAAGAATTTCAACGACCATCGACGGAATGAAAATATTTTATGCTTGCACCGACAAAATGGATCCTGTCACGTCTTATGTGGAAAGCGGAAACCTGAAGTCTGTCAGTCTCAATTCAGGACTCGACGGCAACCCACAGGCGACTGGAAATATTGGCGGAAGCCTCGACTTGAAATTGAGGAAAGAAGGTTTTGACTCAAGACCTTATAGACTTGGGGCTTCTGTCGGATATGAAACTAATGGAGATGCTGCCGTCTATGGACTGGATGCGGCGCTTTCCACTCATCGGTTCTATACCAATGGTGGAGTGTTCTATAGACGTGCCGGTAATTACAAGACTGGCGGTGGAGAAACCGTGGATTTTTCTCAGTTCAGCAAAATCAACTTCTTTGTGAATGCGGGGGTTAGGCTGGATGAAAAACGTCAGCTGGAATCCACGCTTATCTACGACAAGGCATGGGATGTGGGCTATCCGGCGCTCAATATGGATGTGAAGAAGGCAGAGGCTTTTATTGCTTCTCTTTCCTATAAGCAATTCTTCAACCATCCTGCTCTCTATGCTTGGGAAACAAAGCTCTATTACAACCGCATTTCCCATGTTATGGATGATACGAAACGGCCAGAGGTCGAAATCCACATGGATATGCCGGGGAAAAGCGCCACGGCTGGAGTATATTCCCTTTTGCAAGCCACATTCCTCAATAGACATGACGTGCAACTCAATGTGGATGCCTTCACCAACCGTCTCTTTGCCGATATGACGATGTATCCGGGAGGGGCTGCGCCGATGTATATGGTCACATGGCCTGATGTGCGGACCAACAACACAGGAGCTGCGGCTATCGACAACATCTCCCTTTCTCAAGAGTTGTTCTTGAAACTTTCTGCCAAAGTGGCGATGCAATGGCAGAAAATCAATAACGAAGAGGGATATCATGCACTCAGCGTCTTCTTCCCCGGCATGAAAGACCATTATCATCAGACCACAGGAAGGATTGCGGCTGCATTGTCTTGGGTGAAGGATGAATGGACACTGACCGCTGGCTCTGGATGGGGAAGTAGGGCACCGTCCGTCACGGAGGCTTATGGCTATTATCTGAACAACACGTTTGACCAATACGACTATATTGGTAACCCCAGGCTGAAAAATGAGTCGGCAGTCGAACTCAATGGAAAAATCAAGTGGAATCATCACGAACGCCTCACGGTTGAGGCTAATGCCAATGTCTTTCTTTTCTCTAACTACATTATCGGAAAATTTGAAGACCGACTCAGCGCCATGACGGTGGATGCGGAGGGGGTGAAGGTGTATGGAAATACCAAAAAAGCCTCTGTGATCAATTCTGAGTTGATGCTCACTTGGAATATTTCAAACAACCTCAAATGGAACAACAAACTGGCTTATAGCCTTGGAAACGATGACGAGGGTGACCCATTGCCGCTTATCGCACCAGTTATATTCTCATCCAGAATGACATGGAACCACCGGCAAATCAATGCGGGAGTGGAAATGACAGGAAATGCCAGACACAGCAGGGTCGGTGAGAAATATGGGGAAAAAACCACGCCGGCTTTCGTCATTGTAAACCTTTTTGCAAAATATGCATTTAAATGGTGGAAAGTGGATGGGACAGTAAGGGCGGGAGTGGAAAATCTCTTCGACAAACGCTATGCCTCCTATGCCGACTGGAATTATATACCAAGAAAAGGTAGGAATATCTATGTCAATCTTGCACTTGATTTTTAGTGCCTCCTTTTTATGCTGATTTAAGTAATGATGAAAAAATAAGTTGCCTCAGTTTGTTCATATTTTGGAGATGTTTTT
>OMUD01000314.1 GCA_900314125.1 uncultured Prevotellaceae bacterium
TTATTCTGTAAAATAAGGCAGGAACAATTTGTGCTCCTTTTCAGCCCACACTTTTGACCAAGGACGTGGGTTCCAAAAGGCATTCAGGACTTACGTTTCAAAAGTCGGTTGGCAAAATCGTAGAGCATAGCCTTCTTCTGCTCCTCCACCCAGACCTTACTTAAAGCGTCCATTCCCTGAGCGAACAATTCCTCAATTTTCTTCTGACATACTTCCCGGATCCCCACCTTATCATAAATAGCCACTACCGCCTCAATTTTCGCTGCCTTATCGAATTCTGGTTTCGAAATCCACTCCTCCATCTCTTTCCGGCTTTGAGTGTCAGCCATTTCCAAGGTCTTGATCAGCATGAAAGTCTTCTTGTTCGAAGTGATGTCGCCCCCGATGGCCTTTCCAAAGACCGCCGGATCACCATACACATCGAGCAGGTCGTCCTGCAACTGGAATGCCAGTCCAATCTTCTCACCAAATTCATGGAGCAACAGTGCGTCGTTTTCATCAGCCTGTGCCAGCTGCGCTCCGATTTTCAGTGATTTAGAAAGCAGAAGGGAAGTTTTCAGCCGAATCATCTCCATGTACTGTGCCTCGGACACGTCATCCATGGATTCAAAATCCATATCAAACTGCTGCCCCTCGCACACACCGATGGTTGCTTCATTGAAGGTGGCCATCGCATTAAAATAAGCCGTCACCTCAGCCGCCAGAGCCTCTTTGATAAATGCCGCATTCTCCGTCATCAGCTGATAAGCCATGGCAAGCATGGTGTCGCCAGAGAGGATGGCGGTGTTCTCATCCCATTTCACATGCACACAAGGCTTTCCCCTCCTCATCATGGCCTTGTCCATGACATCGTCGTGAAGAAGGGTGAAATTGTGATAGACTTCCATGGCCAACGCATTGGGCAGGATGCGCTCCACATCATCCCGGTACATGTTGTAAGCCATCATCATCAACACAGGCCTAATCCGTTTGCCTCCGTTGTCGAGGGTATATTTAATGGGGAGATATAGGTTTTCCACCTTGTTATTATAAGCCAATGCATCCAAGGCTTGATTCACCTTATCGGTCAGTTGTTCGATTGAATACATCATAATAATTGATTGACAGTGCATAAAAAAGGTCGCATAAAACTCATGCGACCTTTTTCATATATATATTCATTATTTGCATTACTGAAGAACGAAACGTACAGGAACTGTGAAGTAACAGTTGACAGGTTTTCCAGACTGTTTTCCTGGCTTCCATTTCGGCATGCCGGCGATCACACGTGTGGCTTCGCGGTCGCAATCCGGGTCAAGGGACTTAGCCACTGATACGTTTGACACGCTTCCGTCCTTACCTACGACGAATCGGCAAACTACCGTACCCTTGATGTTGTTTTCCTGTGCTCGAGACGGATACTTGATGTTCTTCTGGAGATAAGCCATCAGCGCGTCCATTCCACCAGGGAACTCCGGCTGAACCTCAGCAACCTCGAAAATCTCGTTATCATCCGTCTTCTCCTCCTCTACTGGAGGTGGTGGTGGTGGCGGAGCCTCCACCTTTGGTGGTTCTATAACAGTGACTTCCATTGGCGGTCCTGGAGGGCCTGACCCTTCACTTGCGAAGACTGGTCCCGAAACGACTGGTCCCGAAGGTCCGGCAATTGCCTCATGGGTGTCCTCATTACTTTCAATTTCCTTTTCCTCGATTTCGACATCGTTTTCCACGATTTCGATAATCTCCGCAACCGGTGGAATGTCAGCCGGAGGCGGTGGTGCAGCCGTAATGATAGGCTGCGTCACAGGCACGATTTCCTCTTCGGTCGGAGTGTACGTCACTTTAACCACAGGCTCAATGATCCTCGTTTTGAATGTAGTGAATTCAAAAAAGAAGAACATGAGGGCTAAAGCCACAATCAGTCCCATCAAGAGGTTTATACCCCTTAGATCCTTGAGGCTGGCCTTTTTCGACTTTTTGATTTCCATAGATTTATTTTATAATTTTTTTAGTATCCTTTTCAAGGTGATATCCGTCTGAAATTTCATGATTCCATAATATCGAAAGCAAAAATAACACTTTTTTTTCTTACAGCATTACAATATCCGTATTTTTTTTGTTAAAAGTGCATTTTTTTTTGAAATCGGTTCAAATCCCAATCAAAAACAGGTTGGTTTCATTCCACTTTTTTGTTTTCCCTCCTTTTTTTCTTCTTACCGGCTTCCTGTTCCATGACGCTGTTGATATCGGGCAACACATTGGTTTTAATATGTACGTCGGTCTGCGGGAATGGAATTTCGATATCGTGTTTCTTCAGTGCGTCGTAGATGGCCTCCTTAAGCTGTGCGGTAAAGAGAATTTTCTTCTCCACGAGCATCCAAACGCACACGAGGAGGTCCACACTACTTGGTCCGAAATCGCTGAAGGCAACGATGATGTCCTTCTTCGGGTGGACGAGGTCCCGTCCATCGCTTGTTTTTCTGCACAGCGGCTTAATGGCTTCGACAATGACGTTTCTCACTTTCTCTACGTCCTCTCCATAAGCCACTCCCACCGGAATCTTCACCATCAGGTAGCTGTTGTTTCGAGTGAGATTCTTGAAGTTCTTGCTAAAAAGAGCGGAGTTGAGGAATGCCATGACACTTCCATCAAGAGTGGTGATCTGTGTACTCTGGTAAGTGATACTCTCCACCTTACCCTGAATGCCGTCACACTCGATGAAGTCGCCAACCCTGACGCGTCCAGTCATGAGCGAGATGCCATAGAAGAAGTTCTCGAGCAAATCCTTCATGGCAAAACCCATACCTGTGGCCAGACCAGCCGTGACGAGAGAGATACCGCCTTTCGGAACCTGCAACAGGATAAGGGAGAAGATGAAGTACCCACCCCACACGAGTAGGGCGATGACATTCTTCACGAGCGTGTCGTTCATGTTCTCCGTGTCCTTCTTGGCCTTCCTGTACCAATGATAATAATATGACCTGAGTGCATAGTTGATATATCGGAACAAGAAGAAGACAGCCACAACGAGACATAGTTTGAAGAGTGACAGCTGAAGCACTCCCGCCTTATCGATGAAGTTGAAGAAGAAGACCTTGGTCACGCTCGACGACATCTGGAAGATGTCTGCAGCCCAATAGATACTGAAAAGTATGGAGAGCACTCCCACAATTGGCAGCAAAGCCTTGTAGAGAAAGTCGTAGAGCCACGTCTTGGTGAAGTAATGTCCATCTTTCATGTCCCTGATGATTTCCGCCGTGTCCGTCTTTGCCTTTGCCAGAGCCTTGTTGAAGTTTTTCTGGGTCATGTCCTTACTGTGGTCCATGACCTGGTCAACAGTCTGTTTTTTTGCGGCCCTCATCAGCCTTCTGACGATATACTTGTTCTCATACATCATCAGCAAATCATATATACAAGTAATGGTCTGGATGGCAGCCAGCTGGAACATCCACCACATGATAATCTGCACGGCAAAGAGCGTATATCCAATCCATGCCGACACACAGGCGATGACCATAGCGCCCAGGGAGATAGATGCATAAGCCGAGTCGCTAAGCGGCAGTTTGTTCTTATACTTGGCGCATGAGCGCATCTGCCACAGGGTAACGATCAAAAGGATTGGTGGATAGAAAAGATTGATCAGGCTGTTCGGAACGAGTGCGATTCTGAAGAGGATGACGATGAACGCCATGACCAGGAAAGGCAGATAGATTCGTAGTCCAGCCTTGATTTGCTTTCCTTCAAGCCTGATAATCAATGAAACGAATACCACTTCCATAAGCCATGCCACAGTGATCATGAGGCCTGTGGCCATGATGAAGAGGTTGCTCCAGAGGAATCCCCTGATGATGGTGATGGCTAATCCGAAAATGGCAATACCCAATGCCACCATGATTGGCAACTTTTTGTATTCCATCTCCTTCACATCAATGATCCGGCTTGTCACCTTCAGCTCAAATTTCTCAGCAGTTCTCGGGAAAAATTTCCTCATGAACCAAGGAATAAGCCTCATAATAAGGTTGCTGAGCAGGACTGCGATGCCAATATAGACCAGCATGAAAATACTGACCATGATGATGATCGGCCCCCTCCACTCAGAACGTTCACCCTCGAGCGGCTGATACTTGGCGGTGAAATCGCGCGTCATCTGATTCCAGTATCTCGGCAAGTTCATCAGCACGGCGAAATAGTTTTTCCCTGCATTCTTGAAAATTGATTGCTGGAGATAGTCGTATCTGCTGAGGGCATAATCATTGAGTTTGACCACCTGCTGCGACACATTCTCATAATAATGAGTGTCCTTCTTCAGCAGTTCGAGGAAAACCAGGAGATTGTCCCTGAGCTTTCGTGCATACATCACGCAGAGCCCCCTGTCCTTCTGCTCTTCCTCGCTGAGTGAGAACGGCTCGTTCGTGATGAGGGAGTCCTTTTTTCCAATCTTGGATTCTGCTACTTTTTGTGGTGTGAATGCAGCAGAGGGTCCTAGCGCCTCTCTTATGACAGAAGAGTCAGCCCCGAGGGAGTCTATAATGATGGAATCGCTGAGTGCTATAGAATCGATGATGGCAGAGTCGAGTGCAAACATCTCCTCTTTGTTGTTGATGCTTGGCGGCAAGGCCTCAAGCATGGAAATCAGGCTGTCATACCGCTCGATGTCCATCATGATGCGTTCTTTGATCCGGTCGTAAGGAAGGTTCGTTGAGTTCAGCGCCTTATAAAGGTCAGTGGCTTGCTGGCAAGCGAAAGCCACATCGAATGTGAATTCTGTTTTCTGCGAATAAAGCATCAGTCCAATCTGCTCACACTGCTTCATATATGAAACGAGCTGCTGATGCTGCTCCTTATGCTGCGACTGATAGCGAATCATGAACTGTTCCTGCTTCAAGGCATCGCTTTCCAGTTCCTTTTTCAGGACAGCAAGGGTTCTCGACAAATCCCGTTCTTTCAACACAGCAAAAGCTGAGGGCACCATAATCAAAAGCACCATCAGCATGACTGCGAATTTTCTCATATTGTTCATACAAGTACAGTTTTTAAACTTCAACAAGGCGCTTCATCGCCCTGTAAATCCTTCGTCCGAACTTGCGGACTCCGCTCACGTTTTCGTCATCCTCGTCCTCTTCGTCAACATCCTCCTCGATGATTTCCTCTTTGTCGTCATCATCAGTCGGTGCGGAATCCATACCCTCCGACTGGTCATCCTCAATATAGGTGGAGATTTCTCCTTTCATGCCGTCTCTCAAGTCGATGAGCAGTCCTTTAAATCCTTTGTTTTTCCGAAAACTTTTATATTGGGTTTTCTTTTTCGCACACCAGGCTTTGAAACGACGTCCTTGGTCTGCCACCCATTTCCCAAAGCGTACCGCCGTCTTCTTCAGCCACTTCCAGAACGTTTTCAGGGTTTTGTTCAGATGAATCAGCCCTATGAACAGTTTCTTCAGCAACCAAACGATACCTTTGCCCAAGAAGACAATCCCAATCAGGATGCCTTTGCCGACGGCAATTGCGCCCTTCTTCAGTCCTCGGAGAATCTTATGTACCTTCTCCTGAGTGTCGTTGTTGTTCCAGAAAGATTTTATTTTTCTGGAAATAAAGATGATGAAGTCGATGATGGCAAGCAGTCCTTTGACCACCCATCTGAGCAAGAATTTCAAGAACTTGAGAATCCATCGTCCCACCGCCTTGATACCTTTCCAAAGCAGCAAAACCAACAGTTTGGCGATTTCCAGAAGGACCGCCAGCGTGGATTTCTCATCGTAATTCCTATTCTTGTCGCGCATAGATGAAATCGAAAAATGCACCTCAGGGCACCAAGTGCCTCATGGTCATGACTGAATGACTTGCCGTCGTGCTGTCAGCAAGGTGTCAGCCGTCGGACTTCTCATGCAAAGATAATTGTTTTTCATTAAAAAGACACATATTTTTTGAACATTTTTCATACCTTTGCATAAAATAACAATAAATAACAGATAATCGCTCAGACCCTCATTGTTACTGGGAGCTCTGAGAGGCAGACGCCACGGTGTGAATGTCTTCGGTCTGTCCGATTTGAGAATTAATCAGAATCAATGAAACGCATAGGTTTATTATCCGACACCCATGCCTATTGGGACGACCGTTATGTGAAATACTTCAGTGAATGCGACGAGATTTGGCATGCGGGTGATTTTGGGAGTATGGAGATTGCCGACCGCCTGTCGGAAATTGCTCTGTTGCGTGGTGTCTATGGCAACATCGACGGTCATGACATCCGCATGCGCTTCAGTGAGAAATACCGCTTCAAATGTGAGGAAGTGGAGGTGCTGATGAAACATATCGGCGGCTATCCCGGCCGCTACGACGCCAGCATCCGCGCCAGTCTGTTCGCCCGTCCTCCAAAACTTTTCATCAGCGGCCACTCCCATATTCTCAAAGTTCAGTACGACAAGACATTAGACTGTCTGCACATCAATCCTGGAGCCGCTGGGCTTTATGGATTTCACAAAGTCCGCACACTGGTAAGGTTTACCATTGACGGGGCTGAGATTAAGGATCTCGAAGTGATTGAGCTTGGTGAGAAGAAATGACTTCGCTCTCGTTTAGCCCGATTCATTATGCTCACTTTGTCCTATATTTTGTAACCGCTATTGAATTGTTCTTTATTACCACTTTTGTTTTATAGCCGAACTCTCTAAGAACGGTAGGACTTTCGGTCGAGTTTACCATTGTAAGTCCGCCTCACCTCATTTGTCTGCTCATAAACCATTGGAACCTTGTAACGCTCGAGGCGTCCGGCCAGAAAGCGAGCAATTTTCCTCTTGTCCAAAGTCTCTCCATCCCTCATCGCCACCACCAATTTGAGTGCGTTTCCCATGACAGGATGTTCAACTGCCACGCAAATGCAGTCACGGACACCGTCTATCGCCATGGCTGCATCCTCCACCTCAGAAGGCGACACCTTATAGCCACCCACATTGATCACGTCGTCCATCCGCCCTGTGAGATGCAGCCTTCCAACCTCATCGAAGTATCCGATATCAGAAGTGAATACCGTACCGTCCCTCATCACAGCTGCAGAGAGTTCCGGTTCATCCGCATATCCCGACATGACCATCCTTCCCCGACATGAAATTCTCCCGTCAATCTCTGTAAAGACCTCCGCATTTTTAAGTACTTTGCCCACACATCCTGCCAGATAAAGCCCATCGTTAAAATTATAGGTGCAGACAATGCCCGTCTCGGTAGAAGCATAGGTGTTGTAGAGCCTTGACAGCGGGAGAGTTTCCGCCAGTTCTTGCATATCAGACTGCATCATCGGCGCAGCCCCAGTCTCTATGAAATCGATTTTTGATGCATATTTCACCAGCTCTTTTTTCCAAAGTTTCAGCAATATCCTGATGCTTGCAGGTACCAAGAAAGTGGCCATTTTCTGATATGGGAGTTGGAAAGCCTTGAAAAACAAATCCATATCCGTCATTCCTTCCAGCACAACCAAGGTGGCCCCGAGCATCATCACGGGATAAACTTTTGAAAGACTTCCAATGTGGTTGAGCGGTCCGCTTATGACAAAAGCCAACTCTGATGAGAACCCTTGCCCATCAATCAGGTTTTCTGCGTCGGCCAAAATTGCTTCATGGCTAACCATCACCCCTTTCGACACCCCAGTTGTACCTGTAGTGAAAAGAATGTCCGCCACCCCCTCAGGCATCACCAGACGTCCATAACGGTTTTCAACCTCCAGAAACCGTTCTTCAGGAATGTCCTTCTCCAGCGGCATGGCCACCGCACCGACAATATGAATGGCAAAATAGTCAACCAGGAAGTCCAACGTCTGCGTCGTCCTGAAGATTTTCACTTGCCTTTCACCCAGCCCTTCTGCCTTAAAGCGTTCAGCATGCTTGAGCACCATATTCCACAACTGGCTGTATGTAGTCTGTTTATCTCCTTCCACCACAGCCACTTTGTCGGGACATTGCTCCGCATGTATTCTGATATAGTCTTCCAACATCATTTTTCCTGTTGTTTTCGTTTGACCAAATCCACGATGCTGTCGAGATTTCTCAGGTTTTTAGGCGTGGCATCGGCGGCCTCCAGCTCGATGCCGTATTTCGTGGATAGAGTCATCAGGATGGCAGTGACACCTAATGAGTCAAGCTCGGCAAACAAGAAGTCGGCATCAAGGTCCACCAAGGGCAGCAACTCTTCAAGTAAAGATTTTATTTCTTCTTTCATTTATTTAACAATTACAGGTTTATACATTTCAAACTGAGTCCTTTCTTCCTCTTTTGGCCCAGCGATTATCAACTTTGCATTTGGATGTATTTTGAGCAGTTCCTCCACGTCTTCCAAGCCGTTCTGCTGACGTATGTCGATGTTTTCCGCAAAATGTTGTGCGCTATAAGTGGCCAAAAGCACCTTGTCGGGTTCTTTTTCAAACGTGACAAAATGGGAATCAGGGCAAGCATAAGCCAATGCCAGTGCCAAGGCTCCCCACCCACTGTTCTGCATTACCACCATTTCAGGAGAGTCTGCTGTCATTTCCTCAATCAAAGAAGCGTTTGCACACAAAGAACTCCTCACCTCTCTCATCACTTCCGAACCTTTATAGCGGTAACGGTCCATGATCAGGGTGCAGACCTCCTCAACCTTCAGTTCCGTCCGTTCTTTCTGTTCCAATGACTTACATCCTCTCAGACGTTCCCACAATATCCGGAACGACAGTGGCCGGATTCTGTAAGCATTGTCTTTGCTCACCATCCACCTGAAAATCAGCGGTGGAAAAAGGTAAGCCATCAGCACCACGGAAAACATTCCTACGATTGTGAGCTCCGCAAGCGACCTCAATGCCGGATGTTTTGCGATGATCAAGGTCCCTATTCCCACAAACATGATCAAAGCGGAAAGTATGATGCTGCTCTTGTAGGAAGCCAGCATTTTCCGCCTGTAGGCATATTCATACTGACATCCCTCCGTCATGAAAATGGTGTAGTCGTCGCCTTGTCCGAAAATGAAAGTGGCGAGAATCACGTTCACCACATTGAATTGGATGCCCAAAATGGACATCATGCCCAGAATCCATATCCAGCTAACGGCCATAGGAATGAATGAAAGGATGGCCAGTTCGAGGTTTCCGAAAGAGAACCAGAGGAAACAGAAGACAATGATTCCGCAGGCCCATCCGATATAGTTGAAATTGTCGGAAAGTGCGTCAGCCACAGCAGAAGTCATACTTCCCACATCAAATACCACTCCCTTACTTATTTCGTCCTCAAGCAATTCTTCCACTTTTTTCACATCCGACTTACGTGCATAGAGCACATCCACCGCCTTACAGCCTTTCTCCGCATTTCCATCCACGAGGAAACCTGTATAGACCGTCTTCATCAGAGGGTCAAAATAGGCGATATCCTGAGGTTCGAACGATGCGTCTATCAACTCCCAGAATTCATCGAACGAATGGTCAGAAAAACCATATTTCCGTGCGGCAATTCCCACCTGAGTCTTCATATCAGTTCCAAATTCCTCCACAAAACTTTTCCACAGCATGAGTCTGCGCTGCTGCTCCCCTCCAGGCACGATGAAATCCGTGGTTTTCCGATAATCAGCAATAATTCCTGAAGACAGGCAGCTATCATACGTTTTCCGCATTCCATAGGCTCTCGCTACAGCCTCTTCCGCATCAGCCCCATAGGATACGGCATAGATGGTGGTCAGGCTGTCGGCGTTCTGTGTCATCTTTTGAAGGTCAGCCATATCTTTCCGTTGCTCATCCGTCATATAATTCATGTGGCTGATGTCGGCATCAAACTGGGTGTGGAAACTAAAGAAAAGCAGGACGGCCGTGACTGCCACAACCAGCCATCCCACCCAACGGTTGCTTTCCAAAGACAGGTTGCCTGCACGGTCGATGAAATTTGTCTTGTGTTGTTTTTCACTGACATGAGCCATGTGGGGCAGGCAGAAGAGCACAAACAGGATGGTTCCCACCAACAGCAAGGCGCTGAAAAGCCCTAAATCTCTCAAAGCCACAGAATGCAGGGGCACCAAAGCCAGGAACGCACCCACGGTAGTGATGTTACCCACCACAAGCGGTCCACAGATTTCTTTCAATGCCGACCGCCGTTCGGGAGTATGGTTCAGATGGGCAATGAAATGCAGCGGATAATTCACGGCAATTCCCACTATCGCAGAAGCGATGCCGATGACGATGAT
>OMUD01000312.1 GCA_900314125.1 uncultured Prevotellaceae bacterium
GAAGGTGTTGTCGTAGATGATTGTGTGGGGAATAATCCTTACTACGTCCTTGTTGACGTTAGCCACCATCCAATGAGAAAAAGGCTGATAAGATGTCACATAAGTGAGGTAAGGAGAAAAAATCCATTTGACAAGTTAAAAAAGTTGTGAAAATGTTTGGTAGATTCAAATATTTAAACTATCTTTGCACAAGTTAACGATGATTTGATGCATGAACGTTGCGTTGTCTTCCACTTTGAACGCAAACGGACAAACAAGGATATTACGGACGAGCAATCTATTGAAATTGGAGTGGAAGCCAAGAGTAGATAGATTGCTTTCGTTTAAATATAAAGCAATATGGAACATCATTTTAACGTAGGTTTGGCAAAAGAATATGGAATAGAAGAATCCATACTTATACATAATTTGTATTATTGGATAAAGCATAATGTTGCAAACAAAAAGCATTTCCATGATGAAAGATATTGGACATACAATACCGCAGATGCTTTTGCACAATTATTCCAATACATGAATAGTTCAAAGATTTATCGTGTGTTAAAAAGTCTTGAAGATAAAAATATCATCATAAAAGGGAACTATAACGAAGATAAACATGATAGAACCAATTGGTATTCTTTCACCAACGATGCTCTGGCTATACTAAAAGAAAACGGATACGAAATAGATGGTTTTTCATCATCATTTCAAAATGACGAAATGCATTTTTCAAAAATGGAAAATGGAATTTGCGAAAACGCAAAATGTTATAATATAGATATAGATAATATACCAAATATAAACACAAATGATAAACATAAAGAAAAAGATAATAAATTATCTTCAAAGAAAGACGAATTATTTGAAGAATGTTGGAAAGCATACAATAGGAAAGGGAGCAAGAAACAATCAAAGGCACAATGGGCGAAACTTTCCTATGATGAGAAACAATCAATAATGCCACATATAAAATCTTACACATCTTCAAGGGAAATAAACTATCAAAAGGATTTTGAACGTTATCTTCGTGACAAGATATTCAATGAAGTCATATATGACAAAAGTGGTCAAGTGGTGTTTGACCCACAAAAGTGCATCACAAGTGATTATATGCCACAACAAAGTCCTATGTTGAATTGGAATGAATACTACAATTGCTATATGTATGTCGGTTATTGGGATGGACACATACCAGATGGCTATTCGGATGATGATAGACCTGATGGGGCAAGTGTCACACTTAACAATGGACGTGGCACAATCGTATGGGATAAGGAAACCAAACAATGGATTAAGAAATAAAAGGTGTATGTTGCAAGCAAAATCAAGAGAGGAACTGTATAAAATTGCTGAAATAATGGGAATGGATGCACACGAAGTGTTTTCTCAAGAACCATCCGCTTTCTTGGGTAAATTTGAACCTAAAGATTCCATACTAACAGACATACCCATTTCTTTTGACATGATGGCAGAGATAGTTGATTATTTAAGAGAGCAAAACAACAAATTAAACGAATTGAACGGAAAATAATAATCACGGAACACGAAACAAAAGAGCTGGAGACGCTAATTCAAAACGTGTATATCAATATGATTTGCAAGGTAAATATATTTGTGAATATCCATCAACAAAGGTGGCAGCGCGTGCTTTGGGAGTTAGTGTTTCGTTAATATCAGCTTGTTGTTGTGGAAGGGTCAATTCTACAAGAGGGTTCGTTTTTAAACATACAAAATAATGGACGCACAAGAAATAAGACGATGGCATAGCGTTTTCAAACGTGACGATGAATTGTTTGAGATACGCATATTGGGTGATAGAACTTGGAGCGGTTATTTCTATGATATAGAAAAAGCCATTGAACAATTAAAACCATTTGATAATGCGAATATATATTATTCCATTAACGAGGTTAAAAAGGCTTGTGCAAGTAGAGAACAATTTAATTGTTTCAAACAAGTGAAAGGAACTGCGACAAGCGAGCAAGATATAGAACATCGGTGGTGGCTTCCTATTGATATAGATTGCGAACGACCAAGTGGGGTTAGTTCAACAAATGAAGAGAAATCCTTTGCACACAAAAAAGCACAAGATGTGTTCAAATTCCTTCGTTCAAATGATTTTAGTGAACCTGTTGTTTGCGATAGTTCAAGTGGCTATCATTTATTCTATCCGATTGATATGGATAACGATTCCGAAAGCAAACAAGCAATTAAAGCATTTCTTGAAACACTTTCAAACCATTTTTCAGATGACAAGGTTAAAATAGATATTGTATTGCACGATGCAAACAGGATAATTCGCCTTCCAGGTTCTTTCGGACGTAAAGGTCGTTCAAGTAGTGAAAGACCGCATCGTATGGCAAAGATTTTGTCAGTGCCAAAGGAAATCATTAAAATGAATGTTGAAAAGATTAAGTCTTTCAACGAACAATATCAAGTCAAGATAGAACAACCAATAAGATACAATAACTATGGCTCACAAGAAAAGTTTAACTTACGTGAATTTATCCAAAAATATGACATAAAGGTTTCTAAAGAAATCGCTTTAAGTGGTGGTGGAACTAAATATGTGTTAGAAGAATGTCCTTTTGAATCTTCACACAAATCACCCGATAGTGCCTTGTTTGAAATGCCAAATGGAGCAATAAGTTTTAAATGCTTCCATAACAGTCATTCGCATTTAGGATGGAGGGATTTTAGGTTGCATTTTGATAATCATGCTTACGACCACGAAAGCCAGCCACGTCAACCACAATACCGCCAATACATACCACAAGTTCCACAAAAGCCTAAATATGAGATAAAGGAAGAGATTCCAGAACTTGGTGACAAGTGGATGTCGCTTTCAAAGATTCAGAAGATAGATTTGAGCAAGATAGAGAACGTAAAGACTGGCTTTGTGGAATTGGATAGGAATATCGTAGGATTAAACATGACGGAAGTGACGTTGTTGAGTGGAAGCAATAGCAGTGGAAAATCTTCTTGGTTGAACACGCTTTTGCTGAACATCATTAACCAAGGCGAAAAGTTTGCACTATGGTCGGGTGAGTTGCCACCTACGATACTAAAGTCATGGATTCAGATGACGGCTGCTGGAAAACGTTTCCTTCGCCCATCCAATTATGGTGATGGAAAATATTATGTTCCAAACAACATAAGCGAAAAGATAGACAATTGGCTTGATGGTAAGTTCTTCTTGTACAATAACGAATACGGGAATAATTGGAATCAGATATTCAATGACATGAATCTTTTGATGAATGCAGGTGTGAAGGTATTTGCCTTGGATAACCTTATGTCACTTGATATTGACTTGCTTGAAGGTGACAAGAATGGCAAGCAAAGGGAATTGATGTTGCAAATCAAGGAATTTGCGAAGAAGAACAAAGTACACATCATCCTTGTGGCACATCCAAGAAAGACGATAGCATTTTTAAGAAAGACGGACATAAGTGGTTCAAGCGACATAACAAACATAGTTGACAATTGCTTCATCATACATCGTGTGAATAATGATTTCTTCAAGACAGGTGGTGAATTTTTCGGAAAGGCTGAAATACAAAGATTCCAAGGATATGGGAACGTGTTGGAAGTGTGCAAGAATAGGATGTGGGGTGTCGTTGACTTGCTTGTAGGAATGCACTATGAAGTGGAAAGCAGAAGGTTTAAGAATACGATTGATGAAGAAATTCATTATGGATGGGAAGAACAACCACACCAATCCATGATTACTTACTCGCAAGAAGAAACATCAATGCCTTTTGATGTTAATGTCAATGATGAAGAAGAACCATTTTAAATTTAAATGTTTAACTAAATATGTTTACAAAATGAAAACAAATTTACAAGACGTACAAAAGGTTGATACGGAATTTCGGATGAATTACAACCGTGTCGGATTATTTAATTCTCATTTTCAAAACTTTAAGCAATTTGGTATTCCAAAAGCGCAACTCATCATCGCAGATGTTCCATACAACCTTGATGTTAATGCCTATGCAAGTAACCCAAAATGGTATTTAGATGGCGACAACAAAAATGGTGAAAGTGAATTGGCTGGTGAAGAGTTCTTTGCCACGGACAAAGATTTTCGCCCTGCCGAATTTATGCACTTTTGCAGCCAAATGCTCCGTCCAGAACCGAAAGAAAAAGGCAAAGCACCATGTATGGTGCTGTTTTGTGAATTTGAACAACAATTCTATTTTATTGAACTTGCAAAAAGATATGGGTTTAAACATTACATCAATCTTGTATTCAGAAAGAATTATTCGGCACAAGTTTTGAAAGCAAATATGAAGGTTGTAGGAAATTGTGAATATGGTTTGATTCTTTATCGTGACAAACTCCCTAAATTTAACAATAATGGGCAAATGGTCATGAATTGCATTGACTATCCAAGAGATTTAGGTTGTGAGCGTGTTCACCCAACACAAAAGGGATTGCCTCTATTAAAATTCCTTATTGAATTATTCACCGATGTGGATGATGTTGTGATTGACCCAGTGGCAGGCAGTGGTTCTTCGCTTATCGCAGCGATGCAATTAAATCGCAAGGCTTATGGTTTTGAAATAAGCAAACGTTTTTATTCTATGGCTTGTGACTTGATTCAAAAGAATGGCAAATGTGTTGACTTGTTCAATGAAAGTCCACAATTAAAGAAACGTGAATTATACACACAAAAAAATTTGTTCTGATATGATTGAACCGAATACAATACAACTTGGCGATTGTCTTGACATAATGAAAGATATTCCAGATAATAGTATTGATTGTGTGATTTGCGATTTGCCATACGGGACTACGGAGGCGTATTGGGATAGCATCATACCACTTGATAAATTGTGGGAACAATATCTTCGTATAACAAAGGAAACTGCACCGATTTTACTTTTCGGTGCAGAGCCTTTCTCTACAGTGTTGCGTATGAGTATGTTGGACTTGTTTCGATATGATTTAATATGGGTTAAGAACAAAGTGACGAATTATCTTGAAGCAAAGAATCGTCCGATGAGAAGACATGAAAAAATAAGTGTTTTTTCAAAATCAAAGTTTAGTAACGGATGTAAGACTAAAATGACTTATAATCCACAAGGGTTGATAAGATGCGACATCAAAGTGCATAATGGTGATAGTAACATATATGGAAAAAGGAAATGCCGTGCAAACACCACATATCACAAACAGGAATTCACGAATTATCCTTCTGATGTGTTGTATTTCAATTCTGATACAAGCAAATTACATCCTACTGCAAAGCCTATTGACCTTCTCCGTTATCTTATTCTTACTTACTCAAATCAGAACGACATAATTCTCGACAACACAATGGGTTCTGGAACAACGTGTGTGGCGGCTATAAAAGAAAAAAGACGTTATATAGGCATAGAAAAGGATGAAAAGTATTTTAGAATCGCAAATAAACGTATAGAACAAGAAAAAATGCAATTGAATTTGTTTTAAATATTGAAAAATATTTTATATCTTTGCACATATGGATGCAATAGGGATTTGGTGTAACGGTCGCACGTCAGATTTTGGCTCTGAAGGAAGGTTTTCAACTAACCTAATCCCTACAAAATAGAGAAATTAACATATTTATTGTTTTACTAAAGATTAAACTTAAAATGGAAAGTATCAGATTTAATGTTAGCGATGTCTTGACTAAATTGAAACAAGTTGTCGGTGTGATTGAAAGCAAACCATCTACACTTGAAATTTTTTCATGTGTACACATCTTCGTGAAAGATGGCACATTGCAAATGAAATCAAGTGATGGTGAAACATGGGTTGGTGTGAAGATTTTAAACCCATTACCAATCGTGGAAAAAATTGATTTTTGTGTCAACGGAAAAGACTTTGCACAAATCTTGTCTAATCTTGTAGGGATTGAAGTCACACTTGAAGTTGATTACGAAAAGAAAATGGTCAATGGGAAATATGGGAGAAAGGGAAAATTCTCGTTGCCAATCAAAGATGGTAGTGAATTTGTTGATGAACCGACAAACGACACCACACCATCAACAAAACAAGTCATTGGCGAAACCATCAAACGAGGAATAGAATTGACGGAGGGTTCGGTAGCCAATGATGAATTGCGACCAATCATGAATGGCATCCACATTGAATTCACAAAAGAAAAGATTGATTTCGCATCAAGCGATGGAAAGAAACTCACGTCATTCACATCATACAACGTAAAGAATGATGATGAAGTGGAAGGTGTTTTCACGTTGCCTTTGAAACCTGCAAGAATCCTTTCGCAATTTGCATCGATGGAAGACATTATTGAGATGTCGTACACGGAAAAGAGCATTAGTTTCAAGGCTTATGATTGGGTCGTTACGACAAGGTTGTGTGTGGGTAACTATCCAAACTATAGGGCTGTCATACCGAAAGAATGGGTGCGTTCAGTTGTTTGCGACAAGAATGAGATGCTTTCAACCTTAAATCGCATCTTACCTCTTGGAAACAAGGAATCAAGACTTGTCAAAATAAAATTGTGCAAAGATGAAATGATGTTGCAAGCGGAAGACATAGACTATTCAACGAGTGCGGAAGAGGCTATAACTTGCGAATATGATGGTGATGATTTCATCATTGGATTCAAGGGTGATGCTTTGATGCAAATATTGAAGAACATCAATTGTGACAAAGTGGTGATTGGTTTGAACGAGAACAACAGAGCAGGTGTGTTCATACCACACGCACAAGAAGAGAAAACATCATACGTTTCAATATTGATGCCTATGCGACTTTGATGTATATGTGTGCAAGAAAAGACATTGTAGAAAGAACAAAGAATGTTGTGGTGAAAGATGATTGCTTGTCTTTCATCGCATCATTCAACGGAACTCGCAATGCACAAATAATCGCCATCCTATGTGCGTATTTTTCAAATGGCTATAGCAACCCAATAGATTTCGTTAAGAAGATAAACGAAGAAAAATTCAATGGAAATCCTTTGTATTACATAGGAGAATACGACTATTGGGATATTCCAAACTTTTGCTTGTACGAAAACATCTCCGAACTTAATTTCGCTCGTCTTCTCGTCATCATCAACAATGAGATTCTTTGCCACTACGACATCTTCAACGCACACCATGCGTATATGTCATCAACAAAGTTGAAATGCAAGTACGCACACGAAGGATTTGCAAGGATGTTTGGTCACAACACGCATTTCCCAAACATAGACAATCGTGGAACGTTCTATCGCTACAACCTCATCTTCTATTGGCTCGTCTATAAGTTGAAGATATGGAAAGACATTGACACATCCACCATCCTTCTTCCATGCAACGACATTGTGTTTTCAAATGCCAAAAAGTTGGGTGTGACGAAAACGAGATTGAAGGCAACGTTATCGGGAACGATAAAGATGACGAGGATAGCGAGGGAAATATTTGGTGATGATGAATTTTGGAAATTGTACGAACTTTTAAACTATGGTGAATTATGATGGAAATGATTTCAAACAGGTTCGTCAATGGGTACATAGAAAAGACGAAAGCGGACACGTACGAGGGCAAGATAGCGATTGAAGGTGTTGACTTGTCACCGATAGTAGGAATCTATTTCAAGGACGATGGAAAGTATTGGCTGTGGTTGAAAAGGAAACCTTCGCTTGAATATGACATAAAAAGTGGAACGTACAAGAAATATGAGGTTGAACCTTTTTGGGAATGCTATCTTGAAAAGCAAAAGAAAGGGGTTGACTACAAAGGATATTTCATATTTTGCCATTTCAAATACGAATTGGTTGGAATCTATGACAAGTTCATGAAGGGAACGGATAGGTTGAACTTGTTCATTGAAAGGATGCCTATGGAAAAGCAAACAATAATCAACAATATTAACCAAAGAAATAAAAACAATGAAAACAGACAATGAAATAAAAAACGAATGGTTGAAACTTGAAAGGAAATCATTCAAAGAAATAGAGCAAATCTTGCAGAACTTTACGTTTAACGAGCAAGTGATGGTCGGTAGTTTTGTGGCAGCATTATGCGGTGTTGACTATTCGGATTTGTTCGTGGAAAACAAACGTCAACAAAATACCCATGCAAGGTGGTTGTATTGGTATGCGATACGATACATGACTGGTGAAACGTATGAACGCATTTCCGTCCGCACATATTTCGATGGATGTAGGTTTAGTGGGCAAAACATCGGAATAGGCATTTCCAAGATGAACAAGATGATTGGAACGGAATATGAATGGAAGAGAAGATGGAAAATAATCAAGCATTTCATTGATTTGAAGGAAGACCCAGAATCGTATCATGAGAATGACTTTTCCAATCCGATGTCAATGAAATACAAATTGTCGTTGAACGTTCCGAAAGGCATGAAAAAGAATATTGAGGTTGAAGTAAAAGAAGATAAATGATGGAAGAAAAAGTTTATATGGGAATAGACCCAGGTAGCAAAGGCTTTATCACGATTCAAGAAAAAGGCGATTTCACGCACGTTTCTATTGAAGATAATGATTTATACCAATTAAGCGACAAAATGCGTGAGATTCGCTTAAAACACACAAATTTGACGTGTGTGATAGAATCAGTCCACGCAGTGTTCGGGAGTAGTGCGAAAGCAACGTTTGCATTTGGCTTCAACAACGGATATTTGATTGGATTGCTTTGTGCGAACAAAATACCATACGTACTTGTTCCACCACAAAAATGGCAAAAGGAAATGTGGGAGCATTCCGACATGGTAGTGACATACAAGCAAACCACAATAAAGGGAAAACAAATCATGAAGAAAGATGTCAACACGAAGCAAACATCAATCAATTGTTGCAAGCGGTTGTTCCCGATGTTGGATTTGAGAAAGTCGGAACGTGCGAAAAAGATTGATGACAACAAGGTGGATTCCATCTTGCTTTGTGAATATGGACGTAGAAAAAACTTGTAAGACGATATGCAGAATTTCAATGACATAACACAAACGATATTCCATCGTGGAATAACATTCTCAATGCAAGACTATGTGTTTGCAACATTGGTGGTTCTTGGTGAAGATGTTGGTGTAGCCTATGCAATCGCTTATGAAAGTGTTGAATACGGCAAAGCGATTGGCAAGGAGAAAGAAAAAGACTATTTGATTGAAAAGAAGAAAGATGGCGAGTTGATGTTGCAACAACAATCATTGATTCAATTGAAGGACGAAATCGCAGAGGCTTATCGTGCCGACATCCAACAAAAAGCATTGTCACTTGAACAAATTGAATTTACAGCATCCGACATCAACGCACTCCTTAACAAGTTGCTTGCCACACAAGCCAAAGACCTTGATAGTGCTTCCATCCGTGAAATGCTTTCAATCATCCATGAATTGATTAACAACTTTGGACTTTCAAGTGGCAATGATGCTTTTGCGAAACATTTCATTACCATACATCCGAAATTCAACGCATTGTGCAGATGCGGTAGGGAAATGGATATCGTTAAAGGACTTGATTGTGTTTGCCCAAGTTGCAAGCAAGTGTATAAATGGGTGGAAGAGGAAGATAGATTCTATCCGACACCAAACAAACTTTGACAAGATGATTAAAATAATAGACGTTGATATTTTATACACAACCATAGTCGTTGCGTTAGAACCCACGTTGGATGAATGGAACGCATTCAAGAAGAAATACAAGGCATACATTACGAATGATGATGAAAAATGTTTCCTTGATGATTTCAACAACAACAAAGGTTGCAATGGTAGCACAATCCAACTTGATAGAGGGGATTATATGATTTTTGTAAGGTATGCAAAGGAACATGGTGATATAGCACATGAGGTTTTCCATGCCTGCAATTGCATCTTGAAATCAAGAGGATTTGAATTGACCGACACTGGTGAATCCTATGCATATCTAATAGGCTTTGTGACAAACAAGGTATATGAGATTTTGGATAACAAAGGGTAGTGCATCATCACTACCCTTCTATTATCACACCATCTTTCTTCAAGATGTCCGTTATCTTACGCATGATATACCCTTGCAACCATGCACCATCCTCACCACCTTGTGGAATCATATAATGTTCAAGAATGGATGCTTGTACGTGGTCTATTTCATGTGATATTGAATCCATGAATTGTTCCAATGAAGACGATTCCGAAATAAAAACCACACTCATCGTCAAATCATGACGTGAAATGGTCATGCCTGTGTTTATTCCAAGCAATATCCTTATCGCCCTTGATATTTCTTTATCTGAAACACCAAAAGAGTTCATGATAGCACCCATCTCGTCCACATCAAGAAAATCGAAGTCATAGCAAAACACTATGCCCCAATATCCATCAACATCTATATATCTCTTTTTCATAACATCTTTTCCCAATATATAGGTATTCCTGCGTTACACATCTTTGCCACAAAGCAATCAAGAACATTCTCTGGCATTCCATCTGGGTCGCAAATCGTTTCTTCAACAAACATCGCCCTTTGTTCATCCGTCTTCAATGTCTTTGGATAATCAGCCAATGCCATGTTGAATAGATACCATGCGGTGTAAATAAACTCATCTTGCAATTCAACTCCGCTTTTCTTCATCGTTTCTTTCATTTCGTCTATGGAAATAGGCTTTATCTTCTTCATTTCCTTTGTAACGTTGTCTTTCATTTCCATATTGCCTATCGCCCACTCCGCAAGTTTCTTGCTGAACAATCCATGATTTTCATCCTCATACATTGCCCTTCCCTCTGATATGTAGTTTTTCATACAATTAAGCATTTTTTAAACGTTTTAAATTATAGTTTTTGTTACAATTAAGGGGAATTTTATAAAAAATCCCCCTTAATATTCCATTTAGAAAGATTAGATGTATCGTCCTCTGCTATCTCTGCTTCTGCGATAATCCATATCTTCTTCGTCTTCGTTGTCTTCCCATCCATGCTTATATCCTTGGCGATAACCTTTTTCGTAATCATCACGATAATTGCCACCGCCAACGTAACGATAGTTACCACTACGCATAGAACGACGCATTTGTTGACGCATCTGACCGCCGCCTTCGTTCTCTTTATCTACAAAAATCCATGCCATTTGTTTGTTCCTTTCTTACTTTAGTGGATTAAACATTGCTTGGCGAGGGGGAATCCAACTTCTGCAAGATTCCAAGGATTGTGTCAAGTTTCTTGTCTGTCTCTGACTGGCGACGTTCAAGGTCTGTAATAGTGCGTGCTTGTTTCTTTTCTTCCGCATAACGTGGATTCAAGACTTCAAGCATTTTTTCTGATTCGGCAATAACATTCTTGTGCAGCGGAATCTGCTCCAAAGCCTTTTTTGATGTTTGTAGCATATTGTCAACCGCCTGTAGCATTGCCTCACGACTACCGCTGAAAGTTTCGTTGCCTTGTGCGGCAATTTCGACATTCAAAGGTATGTTGTTGATAACCCTATCACTACCATTTATCGTAACCGTCAAATCAACAACCTGCTGAAAGTTCATTCCGTTCATCAAGTTCGGTGTTTGAGTTTGATACTGAGGACGAGGCTGCGACTTTGCCTTGACCGTTCCGATTTCGAGCACTGGACGCTCACCTTTCTTTAATACATAGAACGGACTCCCGCTCGTAAGACTGTTTATATCCATTGTTAATTACTTTTGATTGTTAAACACTAAATTACACTATTGTTCTAGACAAAAGAGCCAAGATTCCGTTGAACTTATCGTTAAGAATCTCCATAACGCTTACGTTAAGAATGTCAGCCACAGTCACAGCATTTCCATTCGGAAGAAGTAGTGGACGTGTAACACCATTCAATGTAAGTGTCACTGGCAATGTAGTCGTTGCGTCAGACGGAATAGGATTTTCCATTCGTACAATAAACTTTCCTATAGGCTGAATACGTCTCCAACCAAGTGCAATGTTCACGGTGTCGGCTCCTACGACAACTTGTGTATTCGCAATATAAGGCTCACCTCCTGCGTTGATTGTTATGTTTGCGTTACAATTCATGCTTTTAACCTCCTATACCTTAAATTTAGAATACAAAGTTATTGCCTCCGAACCCGTTACCATAGTAGCCGTTGAAGCCTCCATAGAAGCCACCGTTCACATAAGGAGTGGTATTAACGGCTGTCAACTGAGGCCACTGGACGGGTACGGTGTTCGGAATCTTGTTCTCAATCTCTGTCACAGACTTCTGCAACGGGGCAACTACGCTGTTGACGTAACCGATGATTTGGTTGGTCTGCGCTGCGTTGTCGGCAGCATTGCGCAACTGAGTGATGATGTCAGCCTGCGTGTCAATCTTCGACTGCATCTCACGTTCCTTAACGTCACAGAACGATTGAATCATGGTAGCCTTGAGGTCTGCGATAGCATCAACGTTACGCTGACCGTTTGCGTTCATGGTGTTCTGCAAGGTGTTGGTTTGGTTACAAAGAGCCAACTGATTGTCGCAGCAGCACTTCTGAATGGTGCTCGCAAGGTTTGCGTCACCTGCCTGTACTGCGTTAATCAGTTGCAAGGTTGACATACCCTGTGTGTTTGCAATTTGATTGAGTGTGTTTTGAGCGGATTGGATGCTTGCATTTACAAGGTTGAAATCTTGACCAAGCATTGTTGAAAGTGTTTGGATAGCCGTGCGAGATGCTTCACCTTGGTTTGTGATTGCGTTCATGATAAGTTCACGCCCGCTATCGTTGTTGAGTTGGTTTGAGATGAATCCAGCACCTCCATTGCCACCGAATCCACCAAAGCCACCGAACCCGTTGTTACCCCATCCAAACATGGATGCGATGATAGCAAGTCCGAAGAGGTCTGCGATTGAATTAAACCCGTTTCCATTACCAAACATTCCACCATTTCCATACGTTCCAAAGCCAATAGGAATAGAAAGAGGGATGTTTGCGTTTCCATTGTTATTGCCGTTGTTGTCTGGCAATTGATAAATTTCGCTCATAGTCTTTACATTTTGTGTTTTAAATTAGGTGATTTGTTGTACAACGATGCAAATCTATTAAAACCAAATTGCTATGACACAATGCACTTTTACAAGTGCAAAAAAATAGGGCATCGTTTCACAACGACACCCCACCAATACTAAACTAACAATACAATAAAATCTAAACAACTGAATTAAGGTCAACAAGTGATTCCGTTGAGCGAGTAAATTCCCAATATATGCATTCATGGTTGTTGTATTGCCCAACCTTGCATTCCGCAACGTACATTATCAAGGCACTATAACTCATGATGTCGGTTTCAGCACGAATCTTGTGCTCAACGGTGTAACTATATCCGATTGAATTGGTGAGTTCACTTAAATCTTGATACGTTTGCCCATTGCTGAATTTATAGTACGTGTCAACAAGGAAATAAGGGAATCCACCACTTTTGAAATGCCAATTGTCGGCTGCTGGAAGAAAACAAATCTTCTTCCCGACACATTGCCTCAATTCACTTAAAGTAAAGTAATTTGATGCATCCTTCATGCCGACAATTTGGAAATTCTCTCTCGTTCCATCCGTTGAATAAGCACAAGGGAGCAAGGCATTAAGTGTGCCGCTGCTATAGTTCCATTCGTCAATGATAAGGTATGACCCGACTTTCAATGGGTTGATATGCAAGGTGGCTGTAGCTGTGACATAATATCCAAAGTCATTCAAGTTGTCATCACGAATCTTTTGTATAAGGTTGTTGATTACGCCTTCAAGCACAATGTCTTTCACATACATCTTGCCACTATTTGCATTCATGACAAGATTCGGTATGTACGTGTTTTGTGGGTTGCCTTCACCGAAATACTTATACCCATCCAAGAAACTTGCCGATGTGCCATCCGCTTTCTTTCCCAAAACGGAATACATATAATCTTCGTTGAATATCCAACTACCCAATTGTGCGAATTGCGAGAAGATTGCTTGTGAGATGAGATACTTGAAATCCGTTGTCATCAATCGCCAATTCGCATTTTGGTTTGATGGTCTATTTTTGCTTGAAACATCGAAATGTCCGTTCTCGCCAACCCACACCCACAATTGACCATTGTATGCGTAGTAAGGGGTTTCAAAGTCGGTCACATCAAAGGTGGCGGTACTTGTTTCAATCCAATCACCTTTGTAGTAAGGATTGCGACCCATCTTACCATCCGCTCCATCGGTTCCAGGGTTTCCTTTATCACCTTTATCTCCTTTGTCACCCTTGTCACCTTTGTCACCCTTATCTCCCTTATCGCCTTTATCACCTTTATCTCCTTTAAATTCGCCACAATCCTTCCAAATACTACCATTCCACATATAAAGGTGTCCGTCATCATCATAAGTGTATCCATCGCCTACGTTCGCACTTTCTTGAACAATCCAAGAACCACCCCATATATAAACAGTGTTGCTTGAATAGACAACCGCATTTGAGTATGTAGGTACACCGCTTTGTGGCAATTGGTTCACGGAACTTGCCATCGCATAGAGAGAACCTTTGATAGACACACTTGTTCCGTCAGCACCTTTCGTCAAGACAAGTTGCCAATTTGGATTGGATTCGGTAGGAACAGAATTCCTATTCGTCCTTTTCGCTCTCCACTTTTGCCCTTGATACCAAACCTCATGCGTTTCATATTGTAAGTCTTCCGAATCCCATGATGCGAACAAATATTGTTTGGTATTCGTCCAATCCCCTTTGTCAACATAGTTCACGATTGGATTCCCTTGATAGTCAACCTTGATGAAATCTTCAACAACAACACCTTGTGCGTAGAAGAAATCATAGTTCGGATTTTGTGCGATGCGTTCTGCCACGGGGGCATATTGCTTCACAAAGTCTGGCAATATTCCCAATGTCATGCCATAGTTGTTATCCCTCAATATAGGATTGTTCACACCTATCAATTTGACGATTCTGCCTTCACTCGTTGACAAGTAGAATAATTGTTGCCTTCGTTGGATAGTTTCAAGAATTGTGCTGTCCGTACATACGATAGGAACATTGCATTCTTGGCTCTTGTCACGGCATCCCCAACGTGTGATGGTCATGAATTCACATGGTGGATAATTCGTGCCAGATGGTACATAAGAATCCAAATAGCATCTAACATATATCTCATTGACATTCGCTTGTGGAATTGTAACGTTATAATCCAAGGCAATTGCATCTATTTCTTCTTGCGTCAGCACATACATCCATGATGTGTAATACTTGTTTCCACCACCATCGGTTGATTGACCTGCATCACTTTCTTCAACATCGGACACATTGCCCATCTTTCCTGCCAACGTATTGATGACACCTTTCAAGATATTTCCACCTTGTTGTGATGTGACATATCCTTCCCATTTTTCCTTCAAAGAAAGGCGATACACCGAATATTCATCATCAGTCACAACGTATTCAACTTTATCAACTTGGTCGTTGTCCGTGAACATCGTATCACCTTCTTGTGCTTGCACACGATTGATGAGTAATTCAACAACTTCAAGGAAAGACCTGACCTTTAGGCTTTCAACCTCCATGTTTCCATGTTCGTCCAATCTCCAACCACGTCCTTCACCTGCGTTCATGCTTGAAACATAATCGTGAGATTGTAGGGCATCGGCAAACACACATTTCCCTAAAGCATCCAATCCTTGTTGGAATGTGATATGTCCTTGTGCGACATCATCAATAATCTTTGAGAGTTTTTCATCAAGTTGCTTTTGAAGACTTGCATATCCTTCCGATGCGTTCATTCCATAGTATTGTGCTATTTGCGAAACTTGAACACGCAACTTGCTCACATCTTCCGTTGTTTGACCAATCTGATTCAACACAATTTCAACGTCATCCGTCAACGTTATCGTGTATTGTGGCAATGTACTTTCTCCAAACTTTATTGAAAATTCCTTGATGTACAAAGCAAGTATTGCATTGCCAAACTTGAATCTCACAATCTTGTTATTGTCAAGTTGCGACAAAATATCAAGGTTGTCACGCAAGAACTTTTCATCAAAGGTTAATGGATAGTCAAAATAATACACGTTGTTTTCCAACATATATTCCATCATCGCCTCATCAAGTTCCCTTTCTGAATTGTTGATGTAGGACAAAGGTAATGATATGCCAAGAATTACGAAGGAATCACCTGCTTTCGGAATTTGATAGACGTTAGGTTTCAAAACGCCAAACGTGTTGATGTCTTTTTGTACGATGACAGTGATGGATTGGCTTGTTGAATCGGGATAGTCATCAATCCTATCCATCCTTCGTTGACCATTAGGTGCGAAATTGCCATCTTCATCATAGAACACCGCCTTGTAGTCTTCCCAATCACATTGAATAGTGAATGTGCATCCGATGCAAGCACCACTACGCATATTGATGTCCATTTGCTCCGTAATGCTTGCACAAGCATAAAGGTCAAATCCAAGTGGTGGCAATGTTATCTTGAAATAAGATTGCTTGTAGTTGCCATCATCATCCATTTCATCATTCCATCGTGCGTTAGGCAAAGTTCCACGCAACACCTTGTAGTCAAAAGACAAGGAACTTGACGTGTGGTGAATCGTTGCCCATGTATGGCTTGTGTCATCCGCATCATATCTAATGTATGTTTGATTTGGGTTTGTTCCACCACCTTGAACAATATCCATCGTATCACCATGAGTGACATTATTTTTGATGATGTTCAACAAGTCGTATTCTTTAGGATTGGCTTTACGCAAGTCATCCGTCCTAACCGAATCTATGTATGCTTGGAATTCTGCCAACAAAACATAATCCCTTTCCTTGTCATTATCATAAGGGAACGCATCAACGATTGCTTTTTCGCCATCTGCCCACAATCTTGGCTTTATGTCTTCAAATTCATGGATTTCATGACTTGGTGCATTTATATTTATTGGGTTGGGATAAGTTGATGGTGCATCATAATAGTCAATGATTTGTGTGTCTGGGTCATATCCACTTGCATAAGGATTTACCTTCTTATTCACACATTGGCGATAGATGGACGGCATGAGATGGGTGCGTGTGAATGGATGCTTAATCAATTTCACATAACGTCCACCTACAATGCCTTGATAGATTGGGAATGAATCTGGGTCTGACGGATTGTTCTTCGTGTCCGTCCAATCTGGATTTCCCGTCCATTCAATTTGCGGATAGCCATAAGGAATGTTGTTTTCGCTTCCATATCCGCTCAACCTTGTAACAATCTTGTTGTTCTTTGGTGTTGCGGAATTATTCTTCAATCCAACACCTTGACCGAATTGAAACACATAAGCACCTCGTTTTGTGCAAGTGACAACGCTTGATGTAGCATCACCTGGGATACCAACCGCTATGTACACCTCCATATTGTCAGTTGCCGTGTATGAGAAAGCAGACAAATAGTTTAGGTTGGAATCCAAGATTATGCCCTCGTTTGCCACCACATCCGCTTGAAGGCTAATACTATCCCCTTTGAACAAATACATAGGTGTCCTATGGTAATATACATTTGTCAATGATGATTGTTGGTCGCACACAACACTTGTACTTGACGTGTGTGTTATTTCCGTGCTTGGCAATCCGAAATTTATCAAATATCTTTTTCCACTTTGATAGTCGGAATCGGTGGAAGGAAGAACACTTACGACAAAAGGCACGTCATACGTTTCGTATGCGGTTTTTAAGACATCATTGACAAATTGGTTGTCAAACGACAAAACATCGCTTAAAACGTTTCTTTTGGCTTGTGCAACGGAATCATCAATACGACACACCCATTGTGTTCCTTGAAAGTTGGCATTCAACTTTGCAACAAAATCAACAAGGTTTCCAATCCAAGAGAACACTTTGTTTTCGGATAGGTATTTTTCTTCGCTTTCCGTCACCGCAATATCGGTAAAAGGAAGAGATGAAAGTTGATACTCTGGATGATAAAACACAACACTATATTTTGTCATTCCTTTTGTGTCGGAATTATCCTTAACAAGTCCGTTCTTGACGATTGTCGGTGGGTTTACGATGTAGTATTTCACGTCATCAAACACCACATATTCCTTCATCGTAAATTGTAATTTGTTGTCAATCCACACGAAATCCCCACTGATATTCCGCCCAAGCGACATTATCGTGTTTGAATAAGTCGCATTTCTCAAAACAATGTCATGGAATGAATGGCGAACACCATTTGAATCATCATAATAGATGGGGAATGTTTGATTCAATCCGTTTTTTTCATTCATGTCGCTATTTTTTTTATTGTTTCAACTTGCGTACACTCCAATACATTATGGCAAGAATGAAAAGGAAAAGGAATACAGGAGCAATAATGCTCCATATTCCTCTAATCTTCTTTGTTACCTTTTTATTTTCAACCACATTCACCTTTTCTTTTTGCAATTCGTTTATTGCCTTTTGTAAGGAATCCACCTTGCTTTTATATCTATCCGTTGAGTCTTTCGCATACACGTAGTGGTACATATTGTTGTTCACCACTTCACGAATTGTGTCACCACTTTCCTTCAATGTGATTGTGCGAATTTGAACATCCTTAATCGTGTCAACGTGTGTGATGTATTGAGTTTCCTTAATCGTGTCGCACTTGAATATGTGTATCGTATCGTGCGTTTCGTTGTATATTGTGTCCGTATGGCTTTCATACACAATTTCCTTCTTTGTTGTGCATGATAACGATAGAAAACAAACAACGAAAAATAAACATAAGTATTTCATAATCTACAAAGTTTTAAAATATTCGTTGATTGAATTGACGTGCAGGTCAACTATTGCTTCCTTTCCTTTTTCGCTCATCAAGAAATCAACATCCTTATGGTTGTCTTGGAACATATTTTCGGTCAACACCGCAGGGCAATAGGTGTTACGCAATACATAATAGTTTGCCGTCCAATAACGTTCAAATGGTATGGAGCGATTTCCACAAAGGTTTTCCCTAATAGCATTGCTTGTGAATATCTTTGCGAGTTTCTTGGAATTCTTTGATGCGTTCGGACTTACGAACACGGAAAATCCACTTGCATTCAACCAAGTAGTGCCAATGCCAGCAGCATTGACGTGAATTGATACATACAGGCAATTTGTCGTTCCCTTCTTTTTGCAAATATCATTCACGATACCAACACGTTTCTTCAATTCAATGGATTGTGGCAATGGAACTACGTCATCGGTTATGTCAACCACAACCTCATAACCAAGTTGTTCAAGACGTGGCTTAATTTCTTTGATGACATTGCGACTGAATTCATATTCACGGAACTTGCCATCTGGTGACATCTTACCGCTAACGTTCTTTCCGTGTGCAGAACCTAAAATAATAGTCTTCTTATTCATTTTCTTGTTTCTTTGGTTTTAATTCAATTTCAACATTGCTTACATCCACCTTCGTTCTATTAGTGCATCCAACCATCGCACAAGTGAATGGCAACAAGGCTTCAATCTTGCGACCTTGCTTCGCAACCATGTTTTTAAGATTCGATATTTCTTCTTCCATGTCGTTGTATTTCTTTCTAAATTCGTCATTCATTTGTCTTAATGAATCCCTGTCTTCACGAAGATGAATCCTATCATTTCTCAAATCTTCACAATACTTGTTTAGGTCTTCAATCGTTTGTTGATATACATCTTGCAGACCTTTCCATGCTTCAACCTCAACCTGCGTAGCCTCGCCATTGGCTTTCCTTTTTGCTGCTTTGATTGTGAAAAGCCAAGTCAAACCGCCACCAGTAACGATTCCTAATATGCCTAAAATAAATCCGCTTATATCCATTTCTTTTATCAAGGGTTAATGTTTGTTGGCATGACATCAACGACTTTCGTCATATTGTCAACAATCTCATTGCTTGCATTTTCTGCAATTGCATGAGCCTTATCTGCGTTCGCATCAACTTGTGAAGAACCAACATAGTCAAGTGAACCACGTTCCTTGATTACACGTTCCGTTTCGTCTGGTGCTGCATCAGGCGATTTTTCAATGATTGTTTGTGCGGACAACCACTTTGCTTCCATAGCCAAGTTCGTGATTTTCGTTGTGTTCGTTTCAAGTGACCAAGGAACAATCTTCGCACCAATCTTCAAGTCCGTGTATTTGATTCCAGTTTCAAGTTCAATTCCACATTGATGCAGATAGACCATTTCGTTGACAAACTTTTGCCAATCCATAGCACTTTGCGTAGCCAACGCATAGTCATTTGACATGGCGAGTGCGATACCATTTCCACCGCTATTTGATGTCGTGATGTCTTTTGGTGTGATGAATGACGTTGACGAGAACAATGAAATCTTTTCTTCCAATGTCTTCAAATACCAATCCATCGTTTGAGGCTCTGGAAAGTTCAACACCTTCGCATCTTGCTTCCCATTTGTATTGTCACTTGAAAGGTTGATTACAAGCGTGCTTGAATCACGTTTGAAAGAATCCTCGTCCATTTCTCCAATCAACACCAATGCGAATGTTCCAAATCGTTTCAATGCTATGTCTTGGATGTTCGCCATGATTTCCCACATTTCAATGCTTGATTGTGCGTATTCCCATGCAGGCAACCCACGTTTATGCAACAATGGACATATAGGGAATCCATGCAATTCACTTTGGATTTCCCATCCGTTATTGACCATCCTACAACGATAATGTTTCTTGTTGTCGTAAGTGTCAATCACCACACCGCTATCTATGCGATAGACAAGTGACCTTGCGACCTCATGACCATATTCGTCATAGTTTGGTACAATTTGATAGCCATCTTCGTAAGAATAGTTCGTAATGTCATACTTTCTCGTTTGTTTGTCAAAACTGAACAGCACACCGACATTGCCGACTTTCTTGCAAGTGCTTATGGCTTGGTATTTGTTCCATTCGCAACTCCTCCAAATCCATTCTTGCTTGATGTAATTGAATCCTTCCTTTTCATCTTCATCGTTCTTTCTATTGCACAATGAAAATTCGATAGGATTGGCGGTCAAGTTCCTGACGTGTGCTGCGTGAATCAACTTTTGGAAAGATGCCGTTTGTGTGATTTCGCTGAAACCAAGGTTCATTCCATTGTAAACCACCTTGATTTTAGGAATAGACTTGTTCAAGATGATGTGGTGCAAGTCTGGACTATACTCCGTCAAGTACAAGTCTTGTGAGATAGGTTGTTTTTCAAGTTGCGAGAATCCAACGTCAAGAAGTCCATCGTTCATAATCTTTGAACTTTCCCAACCATGTGGAATTTTCTCGCCACCACGAGTGAATGGCTTCATGACCATTAGCCTTGTAGGTTCTTGCAAGAACCAATTGATGTTGTGTTCTACGTTCATCATATCATGCTTAATTTGTTCATTATATTTTCTATTTTGGTTGAATGGTGTATCTTCATCCGTTCATGCTTTATTTCCATATCATCAGCATCAATGTTCAACATTTTCAACATATCATCATCCGAATTTCTTCTACGCACCATTCCACTTTCATCCCTCAACATACGATAGCAATCATAGCACATAGCACCACAAAGTATGATGATGCTGTCGGTAAGGTCGGGTGACATACCTTTCAACAATTGCTTCATCTGCTCCTTTCCAATCACCGAAATTCTTCCGTTAGGTGTCTTTCCGAATTGGAATATCTTGCTTTCAAAGATAAGATGCTTGATGATGGTTGTCGCACCCGTGGATTTCATGTTCTTGTGCATATATCGCATTGATGCAAGTTTTGGTTCGTAGTGTATCAATCCCGCACGAATCATTTCCATCGCAATATGCGTTGCTTCATCCTTCATGGTACGATATTGGTTTTTACCACGTCTTGATGTTGTGCCAGCACCACTGAACAACATTGCTTTTGGGTAACATTCTTTCAAGAAACCGAATCCTTGAACGTCAAGAATGATGTTCTTTTGTGGAACGTCATGTTGCATTGAAAAAGAGTTTATCATGCGAACCGCTTCCGCATTCGTGTTGTTCATTGAATACTTTATATCCCTACAAATGAAA
The DNA here is from genome assembly GCA_900314125.1 of uncultured Prevotellaceae bacterium. Classification (GTDB taxonomy): domain Bacteria; phylum Bacteroidota; class Bacteroidia; order Bacteroidales; family Bacteroidaceae; genus UBA3839. The sequence goes on from OMUD01000312.1 coordinate 21,889, forward strand.
CCGATGTTAGACCACAATTCCCAATACTTGATGACAAAGTTGTCAAAGCCAGTAGTTGCCATGTCAACAGTGATGAGTTTCTTTAGTAGCAAGTGGTCAAAATCTTCTTCAACAGGCTTGAACATATATTCCACGTCATAAGGCTTCACTTGAACATTCACAATATCCTCTTCATCCGTTTCTTCATCTTCAAGCGAATAATTCCAATTGACACTATATGCACTCGCAGCACTTGCGGAGTTTGCTGCCAAACCACGATAGCCTTTGTTCTTTGCCAACATCTTCTTGTTGTCACGGACATCAAACGTGTAGAACACCATTGAAAGGATAAAGTCTTCGTATGACATATCGGGGTCTTGGGCAATCAAGGAATCAATGTGGTCTTTGCACTTTTCATACACCTCACGTTTCGTCCTTCCGAAATATGTTTTTTCCAAGTCACCTTCTTGCATATTGAAGAACATTACAACACCATCCATAGACTTGTCAACAGTGCCATCATCATTTATCCACCCACCGCCATGTTCTCCTTTGCCACACAATTTGCGTAGAAAACATTCACGTTCTGGGTTTTGTGCAAGATATATTTGTGCCTTTCCGCTTGAATCGGAACGCAATCGTGGAAAGAATGACGTGATTGTTCGCCATTGGAACTTGTTGCATTCATCAAAGATAAGTTTCTTCGCTTGCAAACCTTTGACGATTTTATCAATCACGATTGGACTTTCATTGTCAAGTTGTTGGAATTTAAGTTCGCTACCATTGTATAGTTTCATACCCATGTCCACTTGGTTTCGGATGATTTCGCCAATAGGGTCATGTGGTTGTTTCTTTACCGACCTGTCTATCAATGGGTACATCTTCTTTAGTGTGTCTGAAACTTTTCCAGCACCCCAAAAATCACTGACGTTACGCATGAAACACACAATCTTCGCATTGTCATTCTCCGCAAGATAGTCTATCGGTGCATAGTACAATGCATAACTCTTTCCACCACCCGTACCACCAGTGAAGCAAACGATGTCCGCATTTGAACGTATCGCCCTCTTCTGATTGCCATCGTCAAGTGGCATAAGCACTATGTCATTTTTCTTCTTTTTCATTTCGGCTTATCTTTTCACATTGCAAATATAATAAATATAGAATGGCTATCATTTTTAAATTAACAACTTTGTGTAGTTGTTTTTGCAAAAAGTAAACATCTTGTAAATATGTTATTATTAAAAGATGTATTTATAACTTTAATTTTGCAAAAATTATTTTTTTATTAACCAAAAATTGTAGTAGAAAACTATGACGAAGGAAGATGTTTTACAGAAAGTAAACGACTATTGTAACGAGAAAAGTTACACAAATGAAACTCTGACGGATGATTTTAAGGACAAGTTTTCCGATTTCTTCGCAAAGAAGTATGATGAAAACGTTACGTTTGACGAAGATGGTGTTCTTAATGACTTGCAATTCAATTTGAATACCGCTTTTTCAGCAACATCCAAAGGAATCACCGCTAAAGCAAAGGTTTTTGAAGCGAGAGAAAACACTTTGAAAAACCAAATTGCGGAGTTGAACAAAAAACTTGGCAACGTTGACACCACTACGACACAAGAGCCGACAATTTCACAAGAATTGCAAGACAAGTTAAATAGGCTTGAGCAGTTTGAAAATGAACAAAGGCTCAATGAAAAGTTGAAGGAAGTGATGGCAATCGCCAAGAAAAACGTTAGAAATGACTTACACAAATCGCTTGAAAATTATGCTAACGATTTCAAAGTCACACTTGATGAGACAAGTGAGGAACAAGCAAAGAAATTGACTGCACGTTTCCAAGACATTTTTCGTGAATCAATTGGTGACATCAAACCACTTGCACCACAAGTGACGAGAAAACGTGACGAAGAATTCCTTACAACCATCCCTAAAGTGAAAATCTAATTATCAAATTTTTAAATATAGTGACCATGCAAGTAACAAATTTATCGTATTTTTACGAAACATCACGAAAAGTTCGTGGTGGTAAGTTTGTTTGGGTAAAAGATAGCAACGGAGAGCAACGCAACAACGTTCTTCTTGGTGGCACTATTGGAAACCCAAACAAAGGATTCGGACATCTTTGGGCTGCACAACTCTTGCAGTACACTCCTGGGCAAGATATGCTCATCTTCCGTTCCTTCGCAGTAAAATCGGCAAATGGCACAACCATCAACATCAAAGCAGATGGATATTCCGATGCACCCGAGGTTGGTCAAATCCTTATGAAAGCACCAACAAAGGCAACGACCACTGGTCAATCGGGTGTTGTGACTAATGTCGTATATGACGAAGCAAACGAACAATTCGTTGTGACTGTTGACACCGCCCTTGGCACATTGGCAGCGAATGACATTCTTGTCGAAGCAAATGGTACGGCAGCATCCGCAGCCGCCCTCCCTCTCGTTCCTAATCCAAACGTGTTCAACGAAGCAGACAGAGATTTGCTCCCTACCGAAGGATATGGAATTGAGAACGCAAACTACAATGTTTCTGCGGTCTATAACAAGCAGGCTTGGATTGCACGTATGCAACCACTCCCAACTTATGTGCTTGCAAAGAACCGCTCTTACATTGACGGAATTTTTTGGATTTAAAGAAAGGAGGAAATTAGATTATGGCAAACGCATATAAATATCAATGGACTCCCGATGAAGCGATAGAGAAACTCTATCAGAAGGGATTTATGGACGGAACTAACGTTGGTTTCCTCCAAACACTTATTGACAACTCAATTGAGATTGATTCAAATTCGTTCTTTTGGCAAGAGCATTTCACTGTTGAAGGAAACGAGTACGACATTGACCTCAGCGATTTGAAAAAGAACCCTGCATGGACTGTCAACCAAAAGACAATCCGCAATGTTCCTATGGCAGACGCAATGTCACCGCTTTCTGAAACCGCACAGCTTGACAACGAGGGTTGGGAGGCAAAGACAGGTTCTATCTACCAATATGGTAAAGGCTTGTTTGAAACCTCAATGTCAAAACTTGAACTCCAAGCACGTCTTCAAGAACTGAACGTGACCGACCAGAACCTTGTGACAGGTTTCGTTCGTGGTGTTGCTGACTTGGTTAAATCGCACAACTATCGTCTTTCCCACATGGCTGCACAAGTTCTTTCCTTTGGTGGTGCATACACCAATGCGAACACGATGGGATTCAGTGGTGTGAAGACTATTCAAAACGCATACATCCCAACCGCCAACTTTAAGACGGCTGGTGTGAAAGTGTGGACTGATGCAACTTGCGACATCCCATCGCAAATGCAGAAGATTGAATACGATTTCAAGGTTGCGAACAACATCGCAGAGGATACTCCATTTGTTTGGAACATCCCTTACGACATGGTTGTGAACGTTCTCTTGAAGAACTCGTTCTTCGTTGCAGAAGTGAATCGTTTCATCCGTCTTTACGCACCTGACAAGGTTGTCATCATCAACAATGGAAATAGCACTCTTGACACCAACGTAATCACTTGGGAACAACTCGTTGCTTACTCTCGTTCAAGTGTGTCAAAGATTTCACCTATCATGGTTGTCAAGGAATCGCAGACAGTTCAAAACATCACTACCACTACGACTGTCAAAGGATGGAAGCCAGGCATTGCCGTTCTTCGTCCACTTGGCAACGCAGGTGTGATTGTCCATGCAAAGACAGCAGACGTTCAATTGATGCAGAGTGGTGAGGTTAACCCTGCAATCCAATTCTCGCTTGCAAAGGTTCAGAATTTCCTCTACGTGATTAACAAGGTGACACCGAATGGTATGCTCAAATCTTACCACACGGACGTTATCGGTCGTTATGCCCCAGTGCTTAACGAATCAACATATCACGTTGTGGTTGACACTACAACCGCTGACTAATCAAACGCACACGTTTTTTCAATTCTTTCATAATTCAAGACAAGAAGATGACTGTATTAGAATGGCTTAAAGCAAGGACAAGATATAGTTTCAACGAAGATACGTTGGTTACTATCGCATTGGATAGGGGATGTGACCCATCGGAAGATTTTTATGGCGATAACGTAAGTGAACGTCAAAAAGAATTGATGAAGGCTGACATCATCTTCACTGCCGTTCTTTTAAGTCCTTCTAATACATCGTCCTTGTCACAAAGTCACAATGGCTATCAAAAGACGATAGGTCAAGAGCAAGACTTTTACCAAGACAAGAAGATTGCGTATGCTATTCAGATTTATAAGAAATATGATGATGAGAACGCAGCGATTCTTGAAAGTACGAAACGAAAGATTAGACAAGTTCCAATCATAGATGTGATGCACTTATGACAAGAGAAGAAATACTTGAATATCCTTATGATGGTGTGATTAAGCGAATCATTGAAGGTCATGGTGACGAGGATGATACGTTTGTCATTGTCTATCAAGGAAAGATGGATGAACACATGGTCAATGATGAGATTGGCAACGTGTTGCAAACATCGACATACATAGTATCTATTCCTTTGACAAAGGATGCGGATGGTAAATGGATAGTTCCAAGAAAGGGAGATGTCATTGAAATCAATGTTTATGGGATGGAATTCAGTCTGACGATTGACAACTGCGAACCAAGCCAATTGGGTGGAGTGAGCATATATGCAACAAGAAATAGTTGGTAGTTGATTATGGGTGAAACAAAAGTCGTATCACACATGGCGAAGGTTGCCGATAGCATTCGTAAGTTCATCATAGATGAGCAGACGAGAAGGCTTGTTGAATATGCTAAAGCCAAAGTGCAAGAGATTGGTGAACGCATTCAAACGTATGGTAGCAGGAATCACATGAACAGGACTGGCAACTTGCTTGATTCACTTTGTTGGAGTGTAGCATTCAATGGCAATGTTGTTGAAAGTGGATACTATCAGAACAATGCAAGGGAACTTTCTTACCTGCACGAATTCTATGATTCACGATACAATTCGCCAGAAAGTTACTATGAAGCATACCCCGTTGGTGGTCACACACTTGCTGAAAACTACATCAAGCAATATGGTGGTGGTTCTTTCACAAGTGGATGGCACGTTGTGTTTGCGATATTAGCACCTTATTGGGCATATTGGGAAGAAGGTTTCAACTTTAAGAGAAGAGGAGTAAGTCTTGGAAGAAGACAATTTGCGGTGATGACCGAATCGTTTAGTCAAATAGAAAAAGACTTGAAGCCATCAAAAGTGCAATTCAAGAACAAAGTTCCAGCTTACACAAAATCTTACACAATCAAAGGTACAAGTGTTCGTGTGAAAGGTTCTTTGGAAAGAAGGTATGATAGATATAGCAGTGATAAATCTAACCCATACAAACCATATTCAAGAAGACGTTATAAATATTGACAACTATGGTAACTGACACAAGAATAGACATATATGATTTTGTTTACAACATGGTTTATGGTGTTGTGACAAAGAACGTGTATTCGGTCAGCCCACCACAAGAATTGACCGAATCTGACACGAAGGATGGCTTCATCGTCATCTCCGTTGGTCAAGTCAATGATGAAAGCGAATTTTTGGGTAGTGCCTATGGATGGGCGAGGGTTTACATTGAAGCATACATACCGACAAGATTGCGTGGACGTGCAGACAAACGCAAGATTGCCAATTATGAAAGATTGTTGAATAGTGTGATAAATCAATGGAATGATAAGACGAGTGATGATGGGTTCTCAATTGATGTTGATACGATAATATCGGATGATGATGTTGTGTCAAGCAACAAGGACAATGTTTATCATGTTCTCGTCAAGTCATTTGTTGTTTACAAAAACGATTCTTCGGATGCAACCTACAAAGGTGATTTTTATCTTGGTTGTGGTGGAGATGTGTTGCAAAGTAGGGATGATATTGAAACTTTGACAAATGTCCAGCATTACAATGTGGACGAACCTTTTGGCGATTATTCCATCTTTGTTCCATCCACAAACTATGTATGGTTGTGTACGACCAAAACGATAAACAAAGTCCTATCAAGCGAGATTGAAGTGCCTATGGAAGAACCTATCATCATAGATGAGTTCTCTTGCTATAGGACATCTAACGCAATATTGGAAGGACAAATGGATTTGGAGATAATTTAAAACGTTTTTAATATTAAATTTTTAAGGCTATGGCTAAAAAAACAACCGTTAAACCAATCGCACTTTCCTATAGGAATGTTGGTGCTACAAGTGGTGAATACACCAAGTTGATGGGTGTTCTCAAAGGTCTTGCAATCGCACAGGATGACCCAGAGAGTACCGAAATTGAAGCAGAGTTCTTTGATTCCCCATTTGACATCTTCTACGATGGCAACCCAGTGACCATGACATTTGAACTTGCCAACTACGAACTTTCCGAACTCCCTGCACTCTTTGGTGGTACTGTTACCGCAGCAAGTGCTACTGCTGAGGAATCCTACGAGGGGGCACACAATGCTTACACAAGCGAGCATGAGTGGAAACTTGATTTCGGACGTGGCTACAAGTCACTCGTCATCTATCGTGGTCTTACTGTCGGAACTTTGAAGAAAGATGCCGATGGGGCACTCAACTACAACGTTACAATCACCGCTCTTATTTACAATGATGGTACTAATGACCATATGTACAAAATTGTGGGTGAAAAAAACGCATAGTGCCTTATAGCAAGCGATTGACGGGTTCAAAACCAGAATTCCCAGTTGACATCGTTGATGACGAAAGTGGCTTTGCAATGTTGTATTTCAATGACACAGGCAAAACTATACAAACCCCTTCAGTATTAGGAAGATTATACATTCACAACAAACAGGCTAATACGTATGAATGGAGGAATGTTCATACCGAAGCAATAGGAAGCACAGTCAAATGTATTTGCAATTTTGCGGAAGACCAATATGGTTCGCGAATGTATATAGAACTTGGAGGGTTGCAAGGTTCAAATATGATGTTAGTCAAGTCCAAGTCAACATCAATAGTAGGAAGCACTGTAGTTTCTGGAATGTGCGAAATTGTTGCTGGTGAATTTGATTGGTAATGATGATTTGTTATAAGGCAAAGAATATACGTCACGGATTTACTCTTTTTGATTCTTTGTGAACGTGTGGGGTACGTTTTGGGGGTAGTACCCATTCGTATCCCACATTTGCATAGAATCAAATATAACAAACAAAACAAAAGTTCACGAAGAATGGAAGATAAAACAAAAAACATGAATGTTGAAGAAGAGAATGAATTTGAAAAGTTTTCGTCTGAAACAAAAAAGGAAATAGTTGACATTATCAACGATTGCCCATCACTTGTAATGGTTGGCGAAAAGGAATATGCGGTGAAGAACATGAGGTACTATTCATTGTATAGGATTTGCAATCTTGCGATAAAGATGAAAGAAGAGGAAGACATAAAGGATGATAGCAAGGTATTGAGTGCGTTGTGTACCGACCTTGATGCGATGTGCGAGATAGTTGCGATAATCCTTTGCAATCATTTGTTCACAAGTGATGGGAATAGGTTGGAAACGTTTGGTGAGGTGAAGACAAGGAATGACAAGATGATTGACGTGATGAAAGCAAGGGTGATGCAAAGCACGTTTGACACGGGACAATGGGCAGCAATCATCATCGGTGCGATAAAGTCAATAGACCTGAGTGGTTTTTTTTTACTCAAAAAATCGGTGAGTGTGCTTACGGATTCTCTAATGGAGAGGAAGATGAAATCGGTGGAGACAGCATCACAATTTATGGAAGCACAATCTTTAGTGACGCAAGCGATTTCATAAGGACATTCACGCAATACACCCTTGATGATTACTTGTATAATTTAAGCATAGCACAAATACAATTCATGTCAATTGACAACACGCACACCAAATATTTGAAAGGAAAGGACAAGAAAGCATGGGAAGGATATAAGGAAGCATACAAGGCACAAAAGAGTTTGGAGGGATTCCTTGGTAACTTTGACATTCCAGACTTGGGCGATGGTGAAGAATATGACATCCCTGTGAAGAAACGCAACAAATGAAATAAATTTAAAATCTAACTTACTACGATATATATATGGCAAACGAAGGAAGTACGATTATATTGGCGAATCTTAATACCGAAGAACTTGAAAAGAGTATTAAGAAAGTCGTTGATGCGGTTGAAAATGGGTCAAAAGAAATGGCTAAAAAGTTTGACACATCAATAAATGCGATGATAGAATCAATGAAGAAACTTTCTTCGTTGTCAAATGACGTGTCAACGCACACCGAAAAAAGCACAAGTTCAAGGGTTAAGGAAAGCAAGGCGGTGAATGAAACCGCCACATCGTATGATGACCTCGCAAAAGCGGTCAAAAAAGTCATTGATTCAAACGATGGGATAAAGAAAGCATTCAGCCATGAAGAATTGCAATCGTATATCGCACTTTTGAGAAACATTCATAGCGAATATAGAAATATGGCTATGAATGGAACATCTACAACCATCACGCAAGAAAAGATGCAAGGCTGGATGCAATCACTTGAACAAGTGATTGCGAAATACAAGGAAATTCTAACAAACATTGACTATGTGAACAATAGGCAAGGAACTATTAGCACAAAGCAATGGATGCAAGATTTTTCTTCCCAAGACGAGAGATTGAAGCAATTAAATAATTGGTATAAAGAATTAGAAAAAGAAGACCAAAAACGAATTTCCAACATTGAAAGTGAAAAGAAAGCCAGAGAACAAATGGCAGAAGCCGCCCGTAAAGCAGAATTGAGATACCAAGATGCGGTAATGAAAACTCAATTCATGCGTACCATGAAAATGCCTACCGACAACCTTGAACAAATGCAAAAGAAAGTTGAAAGGTTGAAAATTGAACTTGCATCATTGCAAGATGTTGGTTTGTTAAGTCCTGCACAAATCGTGAGAGCGGAACAAGAAATTGGAAAACTTAATTCTCAAATCGCACAAATTGCCACAACCACACAACAAAACACACAAGCACAACAACAATATGGTAGGACGGCACAAGAGGTTCAAGAAGCACACGCAAGGGGTGTTCAACAACAAATTCAATGGCAAGAAGAGTTGAAGAGAAAAACGATGGAGGCTGGCTCTGCCGCACAAAAATCTGCGAGTGAAATCATCAACGCAGCACACGCAGCATTATCACAAGGTTTAAGTCCAGACGCATTCTTGAATAAAGCCAATTTAAATAATGGTTCTATTGTACGACAATTAACGGATGACATCAATAATATGCGTAATGCATATTATAGCATAGCAAAGGATGATAGAGAATCTCCACTTGCAAGAGCATTAAAGAAAGATATGGAGAATGCCATCCAAGCAAGAAATGCGTTAAATGCGTTGGCAAATACAGAAGCAGGTACAAATAGGGCAATGATGGCTACCGCACAAATTGCATCAGCCACGAATGCACAATATGATGCTTTAAAAACGACAATAGCACGTCTTGAATATGAATATAATAAATTAAGTGAAGCAGAAAAGAGAACCGAAAAAGGTCAAAAACTTGCACAAGATATACAAAATGCGAAACAAAAGTTAGATACGTTCAAAGAATCCGCAAAAACCGCCTCTCAAGCAGCGGCACAATTGTCACAAGAAGAAGAAAAAGTAAGTTCTTCTGCAAAGAAATTAAGCAATAGCCATAAAGAAGCGACACAATCAAACAATGCGTTGACACGTTCTTTCAACTACATGAAGAATCGTATGGCATTCTATTTGACTGTCGGTGCTACGACACAATTCGTAAAGCAACTTGCCGACATTCGTGGTCAATATGAAATGACCGAACGTTCTTTGCAAATCCTCACAGATAGTGCCCAAAAGGGAACGGAGATATTCAACCAATTGAAGACGATGGCATTGAATTCTCCTTTTACCGCAATGCAATTGACGGAATCAGCACGTCAACTTTCGGCACTTGGATTTGAAGCAGATGAATTGGTGGGTACAGTAAAAAGGCTCGGTGATATTTCCGCAGCGATTGGTGCCCCGATTGACCGCATTTCCTATGCACTTGGTCAAGTACAAACCTATGGTTATCTAACGTCATTACAAGCGAGGACATTCATGCGTATGGGTATTCCTTTGGTGAAGTCATTGGCAGAAGAATATTCTAAACTTGAAGGTCATGTTGTAACTACTGGTGATGTGTTCCAACGCATGAAAGACAAGGCTATTTCATACAATGATGTGATGCGTGTCGTTAATAGGATGACGGATGAAGGTGGTCGTTTCTTTGACTATCAAGCAAAGGTTTCGGAAACGTTACGCGTACAATTGTCAAACTTGTCGCTTGCATGGGAAAATATGTTGAATAATATTGGTAAGAGCAACCAATCATTGCTTGCATCACCTATCAAATTGTTAAGGGCATTGTTTACACATTGGCAAGCAATTTCAAGGGTTGTGAAAGCAGGTGCTATAGCATTCGGAATTTCCAAAATCATACAACTCATCGCACGTATGGCTATGTGGACTAACCACCAGCGATGGGCATTTGAAATGACATTTGGCAAAAAAATGGCAACAAAGATGAGAGGCTTTAGCACTGGTTTGTCTGCAATGTTCAAAAGTACATTTTTTTGGGCGACTATTGTGATTGGTGCTATAACAGACATCATCATGCACTCAAGCCAAATGTCTGAACGCATAAGGAAAATAAATGAAAGCATCAAAGAAGGTGCTGCGGAAACATCTAAAAATATAGAAGACTATCTCAAAAATAGCAATGAAATAGAGAATAGTCTATATAGAAATGTTGAAGTCAAAGACCAACAAAGTGGAAAGGTAACAACACAACGTGTCAATGTTGACATAAGCATGAAAGATGCACAACCTGCTTGGGAAGAATTAAGAAATGAGATTGAAAATTCATCCCAAAATGCTGATGTGTTCATTACACAACTTATGCAAATTGACAACATTAGTGAAAGGTTGAGAAAAGGTTTTGATGTTGCACGACTTATTCAAAATGCTAATAGTGCATTGAAAGAAATGAAAGATGATGCAATAGAGGTAAATCAAGACACATGGTTGTGGGGGTTGTTCGGTGAAGGCATGAAATCCGATTTAAAGGATTATAAGGAAGAACTGAAACACGTAGAAGATGTTTGGGGTAGCATTGATTCCTTGATGAAACAAGGAGAAGACAGGCTTAACGGCAATGCACTCAATGCTATTAGAAATTTAAAAATCGCACAAAAAGAATTCGCTGATGAGGTTGCAACAACAAGTGCATCTATAGAAAAGTTCTTGGATGGTCACACATTGGATTTGTCCGTTGGTTTTGGCGTATTTGATGCTGATAAATTTACAGAACAATGGGTTGTCGCACAAGAACAAGTTGATATCATAGCAAAGAAGGTAGCAGAACAAGAAGAGTTAACAGCACAAGAAACCTACGACTTTAGAAAAGAATTAAACACCCAATTATATGCCCATTACCATCAACTATTGCTACGACAAGTAGATGAATCTAAAGGTGCTGATAAATCGGTCGCATTGGAACGTGTGAGGATATTTGAGGACACATGGGAAACAAATAGGGTTTCTCTTGATAGATTCCTTAATTGGATGAAGAATGAGAATAGCAGTGCGGTACTTGATATGTATAATCAATTCACCGACAATGGAAGGCAAGCATTCAAGTTGACAAGTGATGAAGGTAAGGCGAAGATTGATGAATTGCTTAAAAAATTCAAGCAAAACAACTTTTTTGCTTATGAAGATTTAAAGGATAAAGTTAAATTGGCAAACTTGCTTGAAGTGTTCATTCCTGTCATCTTTGGTGTGAAATCAGACCCATCTGCTTGGATTACCGAAGGTTTCAAGGAACACATGGAAAAGGCATCTAAAGAGTTGAAAGATGCACAAGATGAATTGGTTAGCGTAAATGCTGCATTACAATCAAAATCAATAAACAAAAACGAACAAGATAAACTTGAAAAAAGACGTGAAGACCTAAATGCGACAATCAAGCGATTAAAGGAAGAAAAAGATAGGTTCAATTATACATCAGATAGCGAATCAAAGCAACAAGCAAAGGATGCAAAGGCAGCGGAAACCGCAAGAAAAAAAGCACTAAAGGAACAAGAGAAAGCAGAAAACAAAGCAAGACGTGCAAGGGAAAAGGCACAGAGGGAAGCGGAACAAGAACAAAGAAGACGTGAGCAAGAATTGGCGAAGGCATTGAGGGATGAAGTTAGCCTTGTGGAAAAATTGCGTACATCCTACGACAAATTAAGGAAGGAAGGTGTAGCACCAGAGACAATCACAAGCACACTTTTGAACAATTATGATGCCACCTTTAAAGATATAGATAAAATTGTTAAGCAATATGGATTGAAAGGATTTGATTTCTTTGATTTCGTAAATCCGTTTACAAATACATTTGCTCATGATAATACCATTTTCACTTTCTTTGAAGAACAATTAAAGGTTGTAAGGAATTCAAGTTTCAAGACAAGGGATGCGTTAAAGTCTTTGGAAGAATTGCTTGCAAAGATGCGAGAAGAAAGTTGGACGAAAACAATGGAAGATATAACGAAAGTCATGGGCGAAAATATTGATTCATTGTCAACAAACTATGAATTATCCCTTGATGTCGAAGAAAATCCAGAACTTTCTGAATTATTCTCTAATATGATGGGAATTGATGTTTCCGAATTGTTGAAAGATGCACCAAAATCATTGAAAGAATTTACGGATGAAGTGAATAATATTGTTGGTGGAGCGATGAATGCCTATTTGGTGAATATTGGCAACAAAGACACTTTTGAAAATTTCATGTCCATTCGTTCTGGTGAAGAATTCAACATTCTTGACGAAACACAATTTAAGAGATTGCGTGAGATTCTTACCGAAGATTCACAATTGTTCAAAGATATTGAAAAATTAAGGGATGATTTGATTAAGAAGAATCGCAAGTTCTTTGACGATGCACAAAAGACATTTGACGATTATCTTTCAAAGTATGGCAAGTATGCGGACAAGGTTCGTGAGATTGAAGAAAAAAGGATTCAAGATATGCAGACGTTGGATAACGCATACTATAGCGATGAATTGAAGAAGACGGAAGACTATGCAAGAAAGAAGCAAGCCATCGAAAGGATGACCCAAAAGGAATTGCAAAAACTTTCGTTTGAAGAATTCAAGGATAGTGAATGGTACATCACGATGTTCGGTGACTTGGATAATATGTCAATGACAACTCTTGACGTTTTGATTGGGAAATTGCAAGAGATGAAGGACACGATGAAGGAATTAGACCCACAAAACTTGAAGACGATTCAAACGGAGATTGACAAGATAATGACGATTCGTGCGAAGAAATCCCCAATCAAGAACTTTGTCAAGGATATTAAGGAATACAATAGGTTGGCAAAGCAAAGGAAGCAACTTGAAAAGGATTTGGTTGTGTCGCAACAATCTGTTGACAATCAAAAGATGGTTGTTGAATTGGCGGCGAAACAAGTTGAAGAGGCTAAAAAGAAATATGGTGTGAATTCCGAAGAATACCAAATGGCTCAAAACAACTTGAAAGTTCAACAAGACATCTTGGACACCCAAAAGAAGGACAATGAATCCCTTGTCAAGAAATTGAAAAGATATGGTTCTTTGAAGAAATTGTTGGAAGAAGAAGCGGGTGCGGTTCAAGAATTCCTTGATTCAATAAACAAATACGCACAACTATTTGGGGATTTCCTTGAATCAATCGGTGACAATACGGGACTTGAAGATACGACAAGAAAACTTTCCGACCTTGTTGGTGTCGCACAATCAGCCGTTGAGGGATTCAAGACAGGTGGTGTTTGGGGTGCGGTCATCGCAGGTGCTTTGTCACTTGGCACTACAATAGCGAAATGGTTGAGTGGTGATGGTTCTATTGATAAGGCATTGCAACGTTCCGAATTGCGTGTGAAGCAACTTGAAAGGGCATATAGCAATCTTGAAGAATCCGTGAATGATGCGTATGGCACGATGGTTGTAGGGTTGCAAAAAGCACAAATCGAAAACAAGAAATTGCAAATTGTTGAGATGGAACGTCAATTAAGACTTGAACAAGGAAGAAAAAAGAAGAATCAAGACAAAGGAAAGATAGAAGATTTGAAATCGCAAATCAATGACTTGAAGAATGAATTGGCTAATTCAACCGAAACCATCGTCAATGAAATGTTGGGTATCAGCGGTGTGGCAGGATTTGCCGAAGACTTGGTTTCTTCAATGATTTCCGCATTCAAGGAAGGTGAAGACTACATGGACGTGTTCAACGGCAAATGGGATGACATGATAGACCACATGATAATGAAATTGGTTGTTGGTAAAGTGATAGGTGATTATTTCAACGACTTGTTCAAGCAAATGGAAGGAATCGTTGAAGAAAGGACAAGGAAAGAGGCAAATGAATACACGAACTTGGTCGCTGCGAGGGATGCAGGTGCTGCTACAATGTCAAACGGCAAGTTGCGTGAATTCCTAATCATGCAACGGATGCAAAACCTTGGCTACACGGATTCTTGGGATTGGGCTGAACAAGACCAACGAGGGTATAGTGCTTTCGTGAAATCCCTTTCAGATGATTACTTGAACAACTATCGCAAAGCACTTAATGAAAATATTGCTATTGCGGAAAGGAACTTGAAGGAAGCAAGCGATGTGGCAACCTATGAAAGTTATGAATTGTTGTTGAATTCAAGGGAAGGTGCGGAAGAAAGAGTGAAGATGTTGAAAGACATCTTGGCACAATATGGAATCAAGTTTGGTGAAGGAACGAACAAGGAACTTTCCCAATTGCAACAAGGGATACAAGGAATAACGGAGGACACGGCTGGAGCATTGGAAGCCTATATGAATGGTGTGTCACAACAAGTTTACTTGCAATCCGACTTGCTTACGCAAATAAGGGATATTATGGTCGGATATGATTTCACGTTGCAAAGTGCGACAAATGCGGAAATTTTATTATCTTTGCAACAAAGTTATCAAGTGCAGATGGCTATACAATCCATATTGGTGGGATGGTCAAACGCAAGTGGTCAAGCCGTTAGGGTTGAAATGATATGATTAAGGTGCTTATGGATAAGGAAATGTTCACATTCTACAAAAATGCTCTCTCTGATAACCTTTGTGATGAATACAAGGGTTATTGGAGGGGAGCAAATGATGACAAAAAGAAACTTGTTTCGTTGTCACTAATCCAACAATCCATCCCGTTCTTCGCAAGTTACGCATATAATGGGAAAGGATTGTCAAGGGAATATCTTTTGGAAGAATTTACGGACTACATCAACGGAAAAGAAACACTATATGATTGTGATGGTGTGCATGGATTTTCCTATCAATTGTATGTTGACTATAAGGGGGATTGTGTGGACTTGCAAAGTGATGTCAGTCATTTCATGTGGTGTGATGGGTTGACGATTGAAGTTGGGGAAACGAAATGTCCTACGATATACATATCAAACAAAAGCAAAGTCAATCTTGTGTGCCTTGGCTACAACAATGTCCGTGTGTATATGTTTGACGAAAGCGAATTGACGATAGATGATTGTGATGAAGAATCGTCCGTTACAATCCTTAAATATTCCGACAAATGCAAAGTTGGCAAAAGTAAGTTTTGCTTTAGCGACAAGATAAAAGAACATGAAAAAACATTACGTTTATGATTGACGGATTAAATGAAAAATATTATGTCAAACGTGGTAACGAAACGTATGCTGACATGACCACAAAATTTGATGGTGTAAAAATATTGAAGGTTGAAGGTATGTTCGACAAAGGCGATGCTGTCAACATATACAATGAGCAATGGAATGACAGCCAGATTGAAGACTACCTTATAACCACACTTGACAATGACAACAACCCTGTTGTGGTTAGGAAGAACACAGACATCAAGATTACATTTGTGGTATCAACAAAGTATGCGAATGGCACTATAGATGTAGGTAAGAAACATGATGAATTTCTATCTTACATGATGGATGGTGCTTTGTGG
This sequence comes from uncultured Prevotellaceae bacterium, assembly GCA_900314125.1. Classification (GTDB taxonomy): domain Bacteria; phylum Bacteroidota; class Bacteroidia; order Bacteroidales; family Bacteroidaceae; genus UBA3839. The sequence continues at coordinate 37,874 of OMUD01000312.1, forward strand.
GTGAAATCACTATACACGAACAAGGAATCATATTGTGTTTGCTTGTCAAGTTATTCACCGCAAAAAATCAAATTGCATCGTGATTTCGGAACATATATACTTGGTCAAATCACATTGCATCAATTGCAATTGCCTAATGACGTGAAAACGCAATATGTGGGTGACTTGTATATTGGACTTGGTGGTGCTACACTTTCCGATGTTTCGCAACTTACAAATGTGCAACACTATAATGTTGCTGATGCAAGTGGAACTTATTCCGTCAACATTGGTGCTACAAATTATGTGTGGATATGCACAAGTGGAAGCATAAGCAACGTTGTGTCAAGTGGTTGGAAAGTCCCGATGAATGGCAGTGTCAATGTCGGAACATTGCGTTGCTATAGGACATCCAATCGCATCCTTCCACACACGATGAATTTTACAATTGAAACAACTTAAATAACATGAATGACTATGGCTGATATTAACGTTTATGGAACACTAAAAACAATGGCAGAAGACCAAAAGGTTGCTTATGCCAATCAAGTGTTTGATGAAGATTTGAATAAAGACCAACACACAATCAATCTTGAATTAGATGAAAAGATTGACTATAATGTTGAAGAGTTGAGAGATGATGTGCTTGGTGATGAATGGGTGGATGAGATACACGGAAGAAGATTTTTATCGCTTGGCAGTGAATATGGGTGGTATAGGAATTATACCACTTTAAGAAAGGAATCAACATTGTATGGGAATTGGAATACCAATGTGATAGGATTCAAGGTCAAAGCAGGAGATAAGTTCAGATTGGTTGGTATTTCAACAAATACAGCAACTGCTGGCTGGAACACCGCACCAATGGCTTGCTTTTATGACATTTATGAAGTGCCAACTGCAAGTGGTTCTTCACCATCGAATTACACCTTCCCGAATGCTCAATATGTGGGTAGTTACTCCCCAGAGAAAGAAAGACCTATTGACGATATAGTGGAGATACCACAAGGTGTTGGGATGGTTGCATTTATGGCAACTAAAAGTGGTGTGGTAAGCAGCGGCGGTTATCTATGGTATGCTGCTGATGATAAGTCTTCATGCTATAGATACCTTGGTAATGTGTTATCCATTGCTGATAAGACAGGCTACAAGATTGACAC
>OMUD01000310.1 GCA_900314125.1 uncultured Prevotellaceae bacterium
CCCGTCATTTGCTCCCACGTTGCATATCATTCCCTTTTTGTTACAAAACGGACTGAACCCCAGAAGTTTTTCACGACTTCTGAGGTTCAGTGTTTTTGCCAGGGGGCTTTCAGCCTCTGTCAGGGACTCACAGACAACGTCACCATTCATCCGTTCGGAACGGGAAAAGCGGAAGCCCCGCACCGTTCTTCACATTGCCGATTTGGAAGTTGCGGAAACAATAGCGCACCGCAACCGGTTTCGCCACGTCTTTCGATGTGAGGGCGATTCCCTCGTCCCAATAGCCACCGCCCGGACGCCAGTAATGTTGGGCATGGGCAGGATGGAACACACGGTCCTCTCCCGCCAGCTCAAAACCTTGAAGATCTTCAAAGCGGCTCATGGCGCCATATTCGTCCTGCAGGTGGATATAGATGGTGTCGTTCTGAATTTTCATGTCCTTGTACGATGAGCTCTTGTACCACAGATCTTTCATGCCATAGTCGCGGTGCAGCGCTGTGTATGCCAACCGCTCCCCCACCTGACGTTTCTGGGCAGGATGGATTTGGGTGGTCTCGTAAGGATACACCAAGTCGTTCGTGCACACCAAGGAGCTGTTCGGTATGATTTTCGATGCACGCATCTGCTGTTCACGCAGCTTCGCACCCCAGTCGCCATCCACATTGTCGTAGTGATAAGGTGCGATTTCTACGAAATAGAACGGGATCTCACCTAAGCCGAACTGACGTCGCCACTGCTCCACGAGCACTTTCAGATGCTCGGAATACATGTTGCCAGGGTCGCCCACGTTTGAGCAACCTTGATAATAAAGGATACCTTTCACCGTGTAGTTCAATATCGGGTTGAACGTGCCGTTGCCCCATAGCAGGGAGCGGTGGTAGTCCCACGACCATCGTTTCGAAATCTCAACCGAATCGGTCGGGTCGTCAGTGTATCGTTCGAGTGTTTCCTTCGTCATCCAGCTTTCCACCCGTGAGCCACCTTTGTTCGCCTCAATCAGTCCCACAGGGATGTCGAGCGTGCGGCTCACCAGGCGGGCGAAAAAATAGCCGGTGGCAGAGAAATCGCCCACGGTCGATGGGGTGCACTGACGCCATTCGCAGTCAGAGTCCTCCAATGGGGTGGCAGACATGCGGCTCGGGAGTTTCACGCTGCGTACGCCTTTCGATTTCACGGCATCCATCACAATGCCGTTGTGGTCCTCCACAGGACAGTTCCCGAATCCGTTGATGGGCATCTCCATGTTCGACTGACCAGCGCACACCCACACCTCACCCGACAGCACATTGTTGATGGTCAGTTCGTCACCATCATTGAATGTGATGGAAAGCGGGGTATATGATGCGGCTGGAGATTTCACCGTCAGTTTCCAGCGTCCGTCACGGTCTGCCTGGGCCGAGGAAACGTCATTGCTCCACGACACCGTCACCTTCACTTCCTTTCCAGCATCAGTCCATCCCCACAGACGGACATCCGCCAATTGCTGAATCACCATGTTATCGCCAATCAGGTGCGGCAGACGCACTTTTGCACTGACGGACATCACCGTCAGTGCCAATAGCAGAAGAGTTGATTGAATTCGCCTCATATCCTATACATATTTATATATAAAAAATTATTTGCTCACCATCACCTTCACGGTCGTTCCATTGCCGTAGCGCACGATGTTCAAGCCTGGCTGAGGTCGGTCGAGACGGATGCCGGCTGGTGAATAGTACTGAGCCTTGCCTGACGCAACAGCATCGGTGTGGATAGTCTCAACACCCACCGCTTCCTCTGGCGGCAAGCTGGAAAATCTCCACGACACCACTTCCGCATCAGTATTCGCCGTGAACACGAAATAGAGATATTGTTGGAAAAGGTTGATTTCGGAGTTCAGCGGAACGGCAATCTCCTGCTCTTCCTCACTGCTGAACTCCACTTTGGCGATGCTCTCGGCATCAAGGTCGTTGAGTCGAGCCTCAACCGTTCCGGTACCCTTCACTTTCAGCACGAGGGTTTTCGCCGGGTTGCCCTCCGCCCCGAAATCCACTCCACGCACCATCCACCAGTCCTTGGTGGTGATGGCACTGAGGTTGTAAGGCTGTTCCACGTATGGGTTCACACGTGCTGCCGTGAGCTGTGCCACACCAGTGAGGGAGGCGGAAGTGGCGCTCAGGGTTCCCATCCTCGCCGTTGACTCCACAAGTGTGAGACGGCTCATCTGAACGTTTCGGTAGCCGCCGCTCAGTCCCATCTGGCGTTCCAGCCATTGCGTGTGGTAAAGCAGATAGTAGTTTTTGCCGAATTTCTGGATATGGCTGTGGTTGTTGCCGTAAGGATAGCCAAGTGTTCCTGGGTTCGGCAGGATGACACTTCTGTAGGTCCATTCTCCCGACATCGGGTCGTCTGCCACCATATTCACGATGGAGCAGGCCGAAGGTGCAGGCACGCTGAAAACTTTCGACCAATCACTGGAGATACTCCAACGGGTGCAGTAGGAATAAACCCATTTATTTCCTATGTAATTCAGTTCGTTGGCCTCAAAATGGCAAGGTGCCGGTATTTTCCGAATCCGTCCGTCGAGGCTGACCATATCGCTTCCCAACTTCACGATGCAGGCGTTGTCTGGGAACAATTCGGTGCCCGTCACATCGCCGCCTCCGAAAGTGAGGTATGCCTCTGTTCCGTCAGAGTTGATGGCCACTCCCGGGTCAATGATATTGGATATGTTGATTCCCTGGTCCTTGAGTGTAGAGGCATCGATGAGCGCCTTCCCGATTGGGTCAGTCCAAGGTCCGGTTGGCGAAGTGGAGGTCAGCACGCCAATACCGGCCGCACTGTTGGTGAAATAGAGATAGAAATGGGTCTTACCGTCACTCTCCACACGGCTCACAACGGATGGTGCCCACGAAGCATAGATCCAAGGACAGATGGACTTCACGTCAATCACGCCATGGTTTGTCCAGTTCACCATGTCAGCAGAAGAGAAGCACACGAGCGAGTTGATTTTTCCGTAGGTGTTGGCCAACAATCCTTTGGAATAGTCATATTCCTGCTGGTCGTTCGTGGCATACACATAAAGCCGTCCATTATATTCCACAGCCGTTGGATCTGCGCAGAAATAGTTCGACAACAGCGGATTTCCACAGGTCTTGTCCTTTGCAGATTCAGCCAGCTTTCCAATTTCTTCCTCTGGGAGGTTCCTCACGAACTCAAATGTGTAGAAGAAACCTGGGAGCAGCTGAACGGTTGGGCGTTGGGTGCCGTTGCTATAAGTAGCCGTCTCGTCCGTCAGCCTTGCGTTCACACTCTCTCCCGTGACCACCTGATTGATTTTCTCTGGAACAAACGGCAGTCCCACTGTCACCTTATAGGTGTCGGTGGCAGAGGTGTTGCAAAGGAAAATCGTCACCGTGTCGCCGTCAGCCGACCGATAGGAGGAACCTCCAATCAGTTTTTTATTAGTGTCATTCAGTGTGGAACGGATACGGGTCTTTCCTGTGGCATGCTTGGCATAGTGACTGAACACGTAGGCACGTTTCCACAATTCCGTTTCACTGCCACCATGATTCACGGCAAAGAAGTCGTTCAGCATATTATAATATATGTATGCGTTGTAGCCCGACGCCATAGCCTTCTCTATGCTCTCAATCATTGGATATTCAGCAGTGAAACTTCCATTGTAGTTGTCATCGTAGTCAATCAGGAACTCAGTCATCCACATGTGCTTGCCGGTCTTGCTGGTCACCGACTGCACGAACGACCAGTCGTTGGTGCCATAGAGGTGGTTGCCCCACACATCAATATTGTTGACTGCATCCTGCAATGTCACCAGCTTGTTGTTGTATTTATGCTGGTCCCATCCAAAACATTCCGGTCCCATGATTTTGCAACTTGGATCCACAGCTGCACGTGCTGCCTTCACCATGGCGGCCATCTCTGTAGGTGAATAGATGCAGCTCTCATAAGTTGCAGTCGTTCCACCCCCAGTCGGCGTGTAGTCACTCTCATTCTGAATGGAAATCATGTCAATAGGACATCCTTTCTTCTCCATGGCCTGACGGTAGCGTTCGAGAAAATCAGCATATTCATCGTAATACGCAGGATTGATGGCACCGCCGTTGGAGCCTTGCCCTCCCCAAGAATGCTCCACGATTGGATACACATCCGTGCCAAAGTCGTTTTTGTAAATCACGTCTTTAGACGTTTTGTATTTTTTAGGGGGAGTCCATGGAGTGGCAAACACCTGCACACCCGGATGAACAGCTCTAGCCCATTTCACCGGGTTTCCGTATTCGCCCCAGGAGTTTTCGTTTGGATTGATTCTGATTCGCATGATGTTCAGGCCAATCTGGTTCGCACCGGTTCCCCAAAGCTTATTCACTTTGGCCTGGGTATAGACATCCGCCCACTGTCCGTTCATGCCAGTACCTCCAAAACCATCGATATACTGATATTTGGTGCTGGAGGTCAACACAAG
>OMUD01000309.1 GCA_900314125.1 uncultured Prevotellaceae bacterium
CCTATGCGCTCAACTTATTTATATGAATGAAAATGATGAAGAATCCGTTGAACATACTGAACGTTTGTAAGGCTTCTGCTGGAAGTGGAAAGACTTTCACACTGGCTGTGGAATACATCAAGCTTCTTGTCAGAAATCCATACGCATATCGGAACATACTTGCAGTTACGTTCACCAACAAGGCCACAACTGAGATGAAAAACCGAATCATGAGCCAACTCTACGGATTGGCGCACCATCTTCATGATTCAGATGACTACCTCATGGCTATCAGCAAAGATCCGATGATCGTAAAATGGTTTGAAGGACAACAGGCAAAAGCGGAGCAAGAAGGAAGAAAGATGGGGAATCTGGAAGATGTAGTGAGAAAACATGCGGCTTTGGCACTCTCTCTCATGATTCACGACTACCACCGATTCAGGGTGGAAACCATCGACTCGTTCTTTCAGTCGGTGCTTAGGGAATTGGCTCACGACCTCGACCTCACTGCCAATCTGAAGGTGGACCTCGACAATATGGCGGCACTGAAAGAAGGGGTGAAGGGGGTGATTGACGCCATTCCTGTAGATTCCGACGTTAGGAAAAAGGTGATGGATTATGTGGAGAAACGGATGGAGGACAATAAGAATTGGTCCGTCAACGGAGAATTGGAAGATTTTGGAAAGAATATCTTCAATGAAAATTTCCTCAGTTTTGGAAATGAATTGAGAAAAAGACTTGATGAGCCTGGATTTATCGACCGCTTTAAGAATGAAATGGAGGTAAAGAAAAAAGATGCCATTCGAAAACTGAAGAACTTTGGTCTGGATTTTCATGACTTCTGCAGCAACCACGGACTCTTGGCGAACAATTTCATCAGAGCCACACAGGGCATCTACGCTTATTACGCAAAACTGGCCGAAGTCAGCGAGCAGGAGAAAACCGTGAAACTTCCCAATTTCAACTCCTACTGCTCTGCCTGCCTGGAGGGACCTGAGCAGTGGAGCAAAGAACCCCAAGTCCAGCAATTGGTGGAAACAGAGGGGTGGGTGAACCGGGCTCGCCAGACGAAGGAATGCCATGACGCTGCGGTCGCGATTGTCAATACTGTGGTGGGAATTACCAAACATCTCAATAATCTCTCTCTCATCAACACCATTAGCAAGAAAGTGCAGGAAGCCACGGCCGAGAGAGGGGATTTTCTGCTGGCAAACACCAACCATTTCCTCAATGAGATGATTGCGGGAAGTGATGTTCCTTTCATTTATGAGCGAACAGGAACCCATTTTGAACACATCATGATTGATGAGTTTCAAGACACGTCGGTTCTCCAATGGGACAATTTCAAACCGCTCATCAAAAACAGCCTGGATGCCAACCATGAATGTTTGCTGGTGGGTGATGTCAAGCAGAGCATTTACAGATGGAGGAACGGAGATTGGACTATCCTTAACGGAATACAGCAGGACAAGGATTTCTCTGCATTTGTCAACGACCGTCCTTTAAGCATGAATTTCAGGAGCTTGGCGAGAATCATTGGGTTCAACAACGGGTTCTTCTTGAATGCGGCTGCTTTGCTCGCGGCTGAATATGAGCGGGTCAAGGGGGTGTCGGCGGAACCTATCCGGCAGGCTTACCGCAATTCTTGCCAGTCCATACCAAGCCGACGAAATAGAAACGATGGATTCGTCAGGATTGAATGTCTGAGACCTCTTGAAGAGGATGAGCAGATTTGCGGGGAAATCAATAAAGATATGAAGCAGGAAGACTTGTGGCAGTTGGAGAGATTGGCGGATAATGTGAGGATGATGCTGGAAAAAGGGGTCAGACAAAATGAAATCTGCATTCTTGTCAGAGGAAATAAGCATATACCGCTCATCTGCGATTATTTCAATCATTATGTGCCTGAAATGCAAGGTCAGAAAATCAATATCGTCAGCAATCAGGCTTATCAGTTCAACGCTTCACCTGCAGTCCGGCTTCTGGTGTGGACTGTTAGAATGCTGCAAAACCCTGCCGACAGATTCAACTTGGCCATGGCGGCTTATTATTACCAAACCGATGTGATGGAAAATGAGGACATCAAAAACGACCTCAACAAGCTGTTCATTGCAGATGATGGGCAAATCCGCCAACTGCTTCCTGAACAACTCTCCATGCACACGGAGCGAATAGCCATGCTGCCCCTCTATGAACTGTTCGAAAGGCTCTGCCTCATCCTGCAAATCCATAAAATCAAAGGACAAGATGCGTTCCTTTTCGCTTTTTTCGATAATCTGGCCAAATTCCTCGAGACCAATAATGCGGACATCGACTCCTTCATCGATTTCTGGGATGAGAAGATGGCGCAGCAGACCATTTCCGATGGAACTGCGGATGGAATACAAATCATGACTATCCATAAGTCAAAGGGACTGGAATTTCCATCGGTCATCATTCCTTTTGCGGATTGGGGAGTGGAGAACCCGGCCAGGGGCGACTTGATGTGGTGCGTGCCACAGGAGGAACCTTTCAGCCATTTGCCACTCTGTCCTGTCACCATTTCGAATGCCAGCGCAGTATCTGCTTTCGCCGATGATTATAACAATGAAATCCTCAAGCAATACGTCGATAATCTCAACTTGCTCTATGTGGCATTCACCAGAGCTTCAAACAACCTTGTCGTCATTGCAGATGCGAGGGGATCCTTCGAAGCACTGGACGAGAAAAGAAAAAAGGACAAGATAGGGAAAGGAGAGGCGACACTGAAGACAATGTACGATGTCCTCTTGCAGGCCATGCCGCTTGAAGGAAAACATGAAGTGCCTGAAGAACTCAAAGATATCGTGTTTGATGATATGACAGCCGAGGAATCTGCCGACATCAATGGGCGGATCTATCTGTACCCGAAATCGGATATTGCCGTCAAGCATAAGGAGCAAAAAAACACGGAGAATGTGTTGCTGATGCAACCGGAAAACCGACAACTTGAATTTGCAAGCCTCAAATCGGGTGGGGTGTTCCGGCAATCCAACAAGTCAAAGATGTTCGTGGCTGGCAAAGATGCAGAGGAAGAACATTCAAAATATCTCGACGAAGGACTGCTTTTCCATCATATTCTATCAGAAATCCAGTCGGCGGAGGATGTGGAAAAAGTGGTGAGAAAACTCGATTTTGAAGGACTGTTTGCCGACTCCTTCCATCGCGAGGATGTCAAGCGACTGGTGAGAAAGGCATTCGAGAATCCAGAGTCGAGAATCTGGTTCGATCCGCATTGGAGGGTCATCAACGAAAATGCCATTCTCATGAAGGATAAGAATGGGAAAACCACGACCAAACGGCCCGACAGGGTGATTACTGATGGAAGGCAGACTATAGTCATTGACTATAAGACCGGTAGGCATGATGACGGGCATATCAACCAGGTGGCGGAGTATATGCGGCTGCTCAAACAAATGGGATGTCCAGATGTCAAGGGGTTCGTTTGGTATATCCGACAGCAGGATATAGTGCCTGTGCATCTCAAAAACTGATTTCTACAACGACTTTCAACTTTATCTGATATATGACTGTTCCTTTTTTGAAAAAAGTGGTGGAGGACCTGACAGCAAAACTCCATGACCTCAGCAATGTCGTGATTGTCGTCCCTGGAAAAAGGGCGGGACTTTTCTTCAACCAATACCTCGAACAGGTGTGCCAACTCCCGGTATGGACGCCGGCATTCAAGACTTTAGACGAGATTTTTGACCAGTTGACCGAACTTTCAGTGCCCGACACACCATTGCTCATCTATCATCTTTATGAAGCCTATCAGCAGACAGTGGCACTGCAAGCAGGAGAAACCCCAGTGGTATCGGAGCCTCTCGACCACTTTTATGCATGGGGAGAGGTCATGCTGAGCGATTTCGACGACATTGACAACAATCTCTCACATGCCGACGACATCTTCCGAAATCTCCAAGACCTCGACGAACTCACAGACATGGATTATCTTTCGGAGGACCAGCTCAAGGCTATAGAGCGCTATTTCGGATATTTCGATAAGGATAAGGACTCACGCCTCAAGGAGAAATTCCTTTCTGTCTGGAATCTTCTGTGCCCCACCTACCACCGATTCAGGGAACGTCTCTTGAAAAGGAAACTCGCTTATCCAGGCATGCTGAAACGCATGGTGGTGGAGAAGGGAGTGGATACTGAACTGCTGAAAGCGGAAAAATATGTGTTCGTGGGATTTAACGTGCTCAATGCTACGGAACGGACATTGCTCGATAGGCTTAAGCAGGAGCAGAAAGCCATGTTCTATTGGGATTACGACAGGGCCTACATGAAGGATGGAAACTTGGCGTCGGCGTATGCGGAGGCCGGTAGGTTCGTGATGGACAATGTTGGCCATTTCGGGTCGGAACTGAATGCCGAAGACATCTGCTACGACAATATGCACAACAATAAGAAAATCACCTTCGTTGCCTCTCCTTCCGACAATGCCCAGGCAAGGTTCGCCGGGGAATGGTTGCATGAAAATGTGAGTGCCGACTCTCAACTCAATCAGACGGCGGTGGTTCTCTGCGATGAGAAACTCTTGCAACCTATGCTCCACAGTTTGCCGACTGACAGCAACGGAAGAGACTACCAAATGAATGTGACCATGGGTTTTCCGTTGATTGAGACGCCTGCCAGCAGTTTTGTGCTTGCTTTGATGCAGTTGCAGACGTTCGGAGGAAGGGGAAATTGGTGGAACTACACTCAGGTGGCGAACGTGCTGAAGCATCCCTATGCTGTGAGGATGGCCGGAGAAAAGGCGGTCGGAAAGCTGGCGGATATCAAAAAGAATAATATGTTCTTCATAGATCCGGCTTTCTTTGACGATGACGAATTTCTGAAATTACTTTTCACACGACAGGATAATATCGACCAATTGCTTGGCTATCTTGCGAAAGTGGTGAGGATAATTGCACAGACCTATGTGGAGGAGGATGAGGCTGACTTCGACAATCAACTCTATGAGGAGTCTCTTTTCAATGTTTACACCATCATCAACAGGTTGGCTGATATCCATCGGGAAGTCTTGCAAGAGGAAGATTTCACTTTCGTGAGGATGGCGGACATGAGCAATGAGCGTTTTTTGAGATTGTTGCGCCAAATACTTCAGACTGCCTCCGTCCCTTTCCACGGAGAACCAGCGGAGGGTATTCAAATCATCGGTATGCTCGAAACCAGGTGCCTCGACTTCAAGAACCTGGTTATGATTGGAATGAACGATGAGAATCTGCCGAAGAATGTCAAACTTGCCTCGTTCATTCCTTATACGCTCCGGGAAGCACATGGAATGACCACAATGGAACGGCGTGCCTGCCTTTTCGCCTACGGATTCTACCGCCTCATACAACGCGCGGAGAACATCACTCTGGTCTTCAATAAGTCAGATGACGAGATGTCGAGAGGAGAAATGTCAAGGTATATGACTCAGATGCTTATCGAAAAAGAACACCTCTTCTCCCCAAGCACAAGCATATCACAGATTGCCCTCGAGGCGAAGGTGGCTACGGGCAGCATTCCTGTGTTTACGGTCAGAAAAACGGGCGAAGTAATCAAAAAGTTGAGGGAGAGGTTTAAAGACAATTTCTTTTCGCCTACTGCCATCAACACTTATATCAACTGCCCTTTCCTGTTCTATCTACAGAAGGTGGCGGGACTCAAACCCGACGAAGACCTCACTGAAGAAGTGGGAAACGACATTTTCGGTAATATTTTCCATCATTGCATGGAGCATTTCTACAAAGAGCACCTGCACGAGGTCCTGACAAAGGATTTCCTTGAAAAGGCTGCGAATAATGACCCTTTCATCATCAGATTGGTGGACGATGCCTTCAGGGAAGAGTTTTTCAAATTGCCGAAAGGTGCCGCTTTGCACTACAACGGCGAGCAGATGCTCAACCGTGATGTCATCGTCAAATATGTGAAAAAACAACTGAAATTTGATGCAAGGCTCTGCCCGTTGAGGGTGGAGGCTGTGGAAAATCAGCAACATGAGATGATGGTGCAGGTGAATGGAACGCATCTCAAGCTCGGTGGGGTTATCGACCGTATCGACACCATTTTTGTGGGTGATCCTCAGAAAGAGCAGCACCGGATTGTGGATTATAAGACAAGTGCACAGGCTCAGCGGTTTCCATCGCTCGACGCACTCTTCGACTCTTCTATCAACAACCGGCCTTACCACATCCTCCAGACCTTTTATTATTCTGACATCTACACAGAAACTTGCGACCGCCCTGTGGCGCCAGCACTTATGTATGTGAAACCAGTCTCTGTCGATGACGACACCATAGCAGAGCAGGATTATGTCATCACTAAGGTGGAAGGAATAGGAAGGAATCAAAAGCGGACGATGGTCACCGACTTTGCCGCTGAATATAAGGAGGAGTTCCATAAGAGGATGATGGGGCTCATCACAGAGATTTTCAGCCCAGAGGTGGATTTCCGACAGACAGAAAACCCGCATGCATGCCAATGGTGCGATTTCAAGCAAATGTGTGGAAGGTGAGTCTTTGATGCATCTGCACCCCCAAAAAAACAGCGCTTGCCGGAGATTCGTCGTCTGGTAAGCGCTATTTTTTTGGAAAAATCTGTCTGATGCTTGAAATTCAGACAGTAAGAATAGTTGTTGTGGAATATTATAATGGTCGATAGACTCGGATTCCTAGATGGGCTTTCTGACCCTGGGAATAGTCATAGAAGGTCTTCTGGTCCATCACCACTTTCTTGTAGAGGCTGGAAGCATGCATCAGGTGCAGTTTGCCATCCTGCCAAAACACGATGCCCACATGGCTTGTGTCCAGACCGTCTTTGTTAGTGATGATGCTGATGATATCGCCTGTGTGGATGTCGGAAAGCTGCTCAGGGCTTCTGTTCAGCAAGGATTTGGGAACATACTTGAAGACCTGGCCTTCTGAAGCCTGCTCATATTTTCTGATCACAGGCACGAATTCTGGATGGTTCTTCAGTTGTTTATAGTAATTTGGATGAACCGACATGTAGTTGATGTGGATTTTCTGGGTCGCAGTGAAAGGGAAGCCGTTGCGAACAACCTGCTTCACCAACCCGAGGCGTTCGTTGTCTTCGCCCCACCAAGTGAAATAATGGAGACGGGAGGGATAGCCGTTCATCACGCCGTTGCGGTATCTGATTTTGCTCAGTTGGTGGCAGAAGGCGTCAAAAGTGCGCTGGTTGTTTTTGTCGCAGAGATACAAGGCGAACACGGTCTCCACGAATGTGGTGCAGTCCAGTCCATGGACATTCACGATCAGGTGCTCGTGGTCGCCTTCCTCAAGGGTGTGGCCTACGTAGGGAATGCCTAAGAACTGCTTGCCGAAATATATCATGCGGTTCTCTGAAGCAGGAAGGCTGCTCGAACGCTTCAGTATCTCAACGATTTTCGTACTGTCGGCTTTTGTGTAGGATATTTGCTGGCTGTAGGCAAATGTCGCAGTCAAAATACTTATGATAATCAATATTGATTTCTTCATGTTGCGGGACAGGAAAATAGGGTGAAGAAAATTCGTGTTTGTCGGCAATCAGCACATCAGCGGCGGTAGAGAATGTCGTCGATGGTGTGGCCGAAGACAAAGCGGCTCATATCCACACCGCCCCGGATGCCTTGAACACGGCTCTTGTCGGTGAACTGCCACATGATGTAGTCCTGACCGCCGGCCAGCTCTGGCTGTTTGCTTGTGTAGGCGGCTATCCAGAACTTGTAGTGACGCCAACGGAGGTTGTTGAAGTATTTGGCAAAGAAATTCTTACCGGTGTAGATGATAGGATGGGCGCCGTAGGCTTTCGTCACCATGTCGCACAAACGTTCCAGACGGTTCACAAACAAGTCGTGCGACACTCCATTGGTCAACTCCACGTCAATCACAGGCAGAATGTCCTGCTGGCGTGGGTCGATGTTGCGCATCATGTTGCGGAACTGAAGCTCTGGATCCACATGGGCGCGGTAGAAATGGTAACTGCCCACTTTCAAGCCGTGGCGGCGAGCCTCACGGATGTTGTATTGATAGGTGTTGTCAACAAAATCACTTGATTCGGTGGCTTTCATAATCACAAATGTCACCTGAGGGTCACGAGCCACTTCCTCCCAGTTGATGCGACCTTGATAATGGCTGATGTCGATGCCTGTCTTCCCCTCGGATAAGTATATTCGCCGGCTCTGAAGGACTGGAGGAACAGGACTGCCGCCTGGGCGGTCGGGACGGCTCTGGGCATTCAGTATCGAAATCTCAGTCGATTTCGGAATCTTTACATGGTGAGATTTCTTTTTCTTTTCTTTCTTCTGCTCTTTTTCAGACGTGCGGTAGAAATTCGTAGTCTGGCTGAAGGCAGTCAACGTTACGAAGAATACCAAGAATAAGAGACTAATATGCTTAATGTGGATTCCTTTCATTATTTGGGGAGGTCTTGATGAAGAAACTGGCCAGGGTAGGACAGCAATGACTGAATGTTACGTTTAGAACAATTTGAGTTTAGCAAAGATACGATTTATATCAATACAATCCAAATTATTCGGAGCAGCGACGGGACTATTTACGTTTTATTTAGATTTGCACAACATCTCTTTCTGATTTCTCTCTGCTTGGAAATCCATGGAGGTCAAAGCAATTCGGCGGATAAAATAAAAAAAAGAGAATGCGCTCTGAATGAGGGCGCATCCTCTTATAAGGAATAGGAATGATTACTTAATTACGTAAACGATTGCCAGACGGTTCGAAGTCTTGCCTTCAACACCACGGCCTTCCTTAGAATCAACAATCACACCGCGGTTCTCAAGATACTCTGCAACGGCGTTGGCACGGTTGTTCGAGAGCTCCTGGTTCCATTCTGCGTTACCCTCTGGAGAAGCAGTACCGATTACCTGCACGTGCGAACCAGCCTTGATGGTGTTCAGGTCAGCCTGAGCGTCCTCTGACAGATACCACTTGTTCAGCTCGAATGGAACAACTTTCAGATTGTCGATTGTGATGGTCTGGCCAGGACGGTCTCTGTACACAATCTTCTCAACTTCCTTGATCTCAACACGTGGACCGCGGCTGTTGCACTCGTCGAGCAGAGCCTGAAGACGACGGAGCTCTGCATCGCAATCGCGGCCAAGCTTGAAGTTGTGACCACCGTAAGAGCAGCCGAACTTGTAGTTGTAGCCTACAGACAAGCTCAGGAATGCGAAGTGCTTGTTCATCTCAATGCCGCTGTAACCGGCTTTGTTCAGGTTCCAGAGGATGGCAGGCTCAACATAAATCTGATGCTCTTTCTCTGAACCGAAGTTGTAAGCGATGTCAAGACCGGTCTTGGCGGTCAGGATGTCCTGGTCTTCTTTTGAAGTGAAATTGCCATAAATGACGTCGCCGCCAAAGTAAGGCACGTTGTCTGTGTCAAAAATCTCCAAATCACCAAGTGGACGAATCATGCCGGCACGTGAAGGGGTGAAGGTGTGACCCCAGCCGAGTCCGATGATGGAGCTCACTTCCCATGTGCGTGGCTCACCAAGATAGCCGCAGAACAGGTTCGTCAGGTTCACCGTGCTGTTGATGCCAATGTTCATTCCGCGAACAAAGTTGTGACCTGTGCTGATGCCACCATCTGCGTAGCCGTTCTCATTGACAACGAAATAAGGGAGGTAGTCCCAACGTTTGCCCATAGGCTCCTCAATGTGAGAACCAAACCATGCGGTTCCTTCCACATTCACACCGAAAATTGGAGAGATGTCCTTACCGATGCGGATGCCGAATGTTGGGTTCACTGGGAAGAACTTGTTGCCAGCAAGGTTAGTGTTGGCACCTACGTTCACACCAATGTAAACATTGTCGGTCAACCCTGGGTTGATAATCGACTGCTGTGCATTTGCACTGATACCGGCTGATACCAATGCAAGGGATAAAAGTAATTTTTTCATAAACACACAAATTTGGTAAATAATGAATGAATATTATTTGTGCAAATATAAGGTTTTTTTTTACAATTGGAAAATTTTTTTCCCTTTTTCAAGTCCTAAAATAGTTTTTTCCTTCTTTTTGCATTTTTTTGCATTAAGGAATTGTTAAGCGTGTGAGTTTTTAGTATACAAAAAAAGGAGGGCAAACAGCCCTCCTTCTGTCTTGTGTGTAAGAAGCTTACTTGATGATGTAAACAATTGCCAGACGGTTAGAGGTCTTGCCCTCAACACCACGGCCTTCCTTCGAATCTACAATCACGCCACGGTTCTCAAGATACTCGGCAACGGCGTTGGCACGGTTGTTTGACAACTCTTGGTTCCATTCTGCGTTACCCTCTGGAGAGGCTGTACCGATTACCTGAACATGTGAACCTTCCTTGATGGTGTTCAAGTCGGCCTTTACATCCTCTGTCAAATCCCACTTGTTCACCTCGAATGGAACAACCTTCAAATTGTCAATTGTGATGGTCTGGCCTGGACGGTCTCTATACACAATCTTCTCAACTTCCTTAATCTCCACGCGTGGAGGACGGCTG
The DNA here is from genome assembly GCA_900314125.1 of uncultured Prevotellaceae bacterium. Lineage (GTDB taxonomy): Bacteria > Bacteroidota > Bacteroidia > Bacteroidales > Bacteroidaceae > UBA3839. The sequence continues at coordinate 10,480 of OMUD01000309.1, forward strand.
TTGCACTCGTCGAGCAGTGCCTGCAGACGGCGAAGCTCTGCATCGCAGTCTCGGCCAAATTTGAAGTTGTGACCACCATAGGAGCAACCAAACTTGTAGTTGTAACCTACGGAAAGACTCAGGTAAGCCCAGTGCTTGTTGAACTGAACACCTTCATAACCGGTCTTGTTCAATGCCCAGATGACGGCTGGCTCAATGTAGAACTGATGCTGCTTCTCTGAACCAAAGTTGAAGTTGAAATCCAAGCCGGTCTTTGCGGTCAGCAGGTCGCGGTCTTCATCCTTTTCTTCAAGAATGGCGTACTCGTTGGAAGGGATGAATACATGGCCCCAACCCATGCCGATCACACTGCTTACCTCAAACGGACGAGGCTCACCGAGGTAGCCGCAGAACAGGTTGGTCAGGTTCACAGTACTGTTCAAACCTACGTTCAAACCACGTACGGCATTGTGACCTGTGGTGTGAAGGAAGTAAGCATTCTGGTCTTCACCAGCTAATGGAAGATAGTCGAAACGGTCGAAACTTTCCATATCACGTAAGCCAAAACGCTTTTTGTCACTGTGAGAACCGAACCAGGCGGTTCCCTCTACGAATACTCCGAAAATTGGAGTCACGTCCTTGCCGATGCGGATGCCGAAGGTCGGATTCACAGGGAAGAACTTGTTCATTGCAAGGTTTGTGTTGGCGCCGCCATTCACACCGATGTACACGTTGTCTGTGAGTTTCGGGTTCATGATCGACTGCTGGGCATTGGCAAGGCTGAAGCTCATCACCAATGACATCAAAATCAATAATCTCTTCATAAATAATAACTTTTGGGGTTAATAATAAATGAAAATCTAAATCTTGTCAATCACAAAGATAGAACATTATTTTTTATTATCCTAACATTTTTTTGTTTTTTTTTAGATTTTAAATCAAATTGCATTTAAAAATGTAAAAGTTAAAATATATTAAATTTATATTTCGCTTCACGTTTTTATATAAATTAAATGTAATTTTGCATTACAATTGTAAAAAGAAAGGGATTTTTTCCGAACATTCATTCATTCTTACATATTTATTTTATTATGAAATCTATGACTGACAACCACAGGACTGTGCGGTTGGGCATTGTCCTCTTAGTAGTCGCTATGCTTTTGCCTGTTGAGGCGGATGCACAGTTTTGGAAAAAATGGTTTAGAAAAAAACACAAGAAACAGGAGGTGACACTCGTCGAGAAAACCGACACAGCACAAATTGCTCAGCAACCGGAGGAGGAGAATGTTGACACGTTAGTTAATCTCGTGGCATATATGCCTGATAACTTGAAAATCGACTCACTTGCTTCTTTTGCTGATTTTTCCACTGTGTCGCTCAACGACCGTGTGGTCAATGTGAAGGGGGTGGAATTCAAGATGATTTGTGTGCAGGGAGGTACTTTCATCATGGGAAGCACCATCGATCAGATGTATCGCTCTGAAAAAGATGAGTTCCCTCCGCACAGGGTGGCGCTCAGCACATATTATATCGGTGAGACCGAGGTGACGCAGGAACTCTGGCAGGCAGTGATGGGGAAGAACCCGTCCTACTTCAAGAATCCGAAAGCTCCGGTGGAGAATGTGTCATGGAACGACTGCCAGGTATTCCTCTCAAAACTTAATGCACTCACGGGGATGGAATTCCGCATGCCAACTGAGGCGGAGTGGGAGTTTGCCGCGAGAGGCGGATGCATGACGGGAAATTGGATGTATGCAGGAACCGACTATATCGATGAGGTTGCTTGGTGGGTTTCCAACGCCAATAAAACCAACACCGTGGCCACTAAAAAACCTAATGAGCTCGGCATCTACGATATGACTGGAAATGTGGCGGAATGGTGCTATGACTGGTATGGAGAGTATCGTGACAGTTGCCAGACTAACCCGGTTGGACCTTACAACGGAAACAATAAATGTGTAAGGGGTGGGCATTGGATTGATGGTTCCAATGCGGCCAGAGTGGCGTTCAGATACAGTCTCAGCCCTAGGGAATACAACTATAATACAGGACTTAGAATCGTGGCAGCGGTGTCGCAAAAGGATATTGACGACACTGCGGCTAACCCACAGCCACAAAGAAGACATTTCCAGCCGTTCAATTCTGAATTCCTTAAGACGGAGAAATTCAATGTGAAAGGGGTTGACTTCTATATGGTTGGGGTGCAGGGAGGTACGTTCTTAATGGGAGCCACCCTTGAGCAGACTCAGTATGGAGATGTGGATGAGCAGCCATGCCACAATGTGGCTCTTTCGAGCTACAGAATCGGACAGACGGAGGTTACTCAGGCTCTCTGGAAAGTGGTCATGGGATACAATCCGTCAAGTTTCAAAGGCGACAACCTGCCAGTGGAGAATGTCACTTGGGATGACTGCCAGAATTTCATTAAGAAACTGAACGAAATCACTGGGAAAAACTTCAGATTGCCTACTGAGGCGGAATGGGAATATGCGGCCAGAGGTGGAAACCTCAGCAAAGGATTTGCGTTCCCTGGAAGCAACGAGTGCAATGAGGTGGCATGGAACGCGCACATCTGCAAATCCACAAACCCTGTGGCGATGCTCACACCGAACGAACTCGATATCTACGATATGGGAGGTAACGTCGCAGAATGGTGCGAAGACTGGTATGCTTCTTATTCTATTCTCGACATGACCAATCCGCAAGGACCTGGATATGGCTCTAACAGGGTGGTTCGAGGAAGCTACTGGGAAGACGGTCAGCGCTATTGCCACTGCTCTTACAGATACAGTGCGAAACCTACTTTCAAATCCTATAATATTGGATTCAGACTCGTACTTTGAGAAATCGCAGCAGAAAAGATAAGAAAAACTCCTGACGGTCCGTCAGGAGTTTTTGCTTATAAGAATGAGGCGGGAAGCCTCATGGCTGTTGCCTCTTAATATTCTACTTTGCCTTCCATTTCCTTTGCCTGGTCAATCATTTTCTGAATCTCGCTTTCGGCAGGGACGCGGTTGCACAGGTTCTTCGCTTCGTTGGTCTCGTCAAGCTTGGCTTTCAGGTTGGCGGCAACGCGGTGTTTCAACTCTTTAACCGTATCTACACCAGCAGCCTCAAGCAACTCTGCAAACTGAGGACCAATACCATTGATGCGGAAAAGATCAGCATGATTCGTCCATTTCAGGATAAGTTTCGGACTGATGCCCGTTTCTTCTGCTAAGGCTTTGCGGCCAGAAGGTTTAGCGCACTTGTCCAATAAGTCTTCCACCTTCTCTATGCCTGCGGCAATCAGCTTTTCGGCATAAACGTCACCTACGCCTTCAATGTCAATGATTTTGTAAGCCATAGTTCTAAAATTTAAGGGTTTATATTTGGGTTAACTGTCTGTCGGTAGAGTGGTTCTATAAATTATGTTCACTTGCGTAAAACATAATTTATAGAACCTACTAGATGTCAATACACGCGGAAACCGATTGTCTTGCGCACCTCGCGGAGGGTGGCGGCGGCACTCTCACGGGCTTTGTCAGCTCCTTCCTTGGCAATCTTGTCAAGCAATGCCGTGTTCGATGTGTATTCCTCAATGCGCTCGCGGATTGGGTTGATCACTCCCACCATGTCTTCTGCCAATTGCTTCTTCATATCGCCATAGCGCAGTGTGCAGTCGTTCCATTTGTCTTCGAAATACTGAAGGGTGTCGGCGCTGGAAACGATGCTCATCATCTTGAACAGGTTGGCTATCACCTCAGGCTTCTCACTGTTCATGGATTGAGGGCCATTGTCAGTCACGGCTCGCATCACCTTTTTCCTCACTACTTTCTCTTCGTCGTTCAGGTAGATGCAGTTGCCATCGCTCTTGCCCATCTTTCCGCTTCCGTCCAAGCCGGGAACTTTCAGCGCCTCGGCACCGAAATAATAGTTCTGAGGTTCAGGGAAGAGGTCGGTTTTGTAGATATTGTTGAATCGTCGGGCACATTTGCGGGCCATCTCCATGTTCTGCTCTTGGTCTTTGCCAACCGGCACCCATTTGGCACGGTGCTGGAGGATGTCGGCGGCCATCAGCGTTGGGTAGGTGAACAGACCGGCATTCACGTTGTCGGGCTGCTGACGGGCTTTCTCCTTGAAGGTCGTCACACGTCCCAGCTCGCCAATGTACGTGTTCATGTTCAGGTAGAGATAAAGCTCTATCGTTTCGCTCACGTCGCTCTGCACATATATCGTGGCTTTTTCGGGGTCAAGACCGCAGGCCAGATATTCTGCCAAAATCGTGCGCGTGGAATTTTGTATGTTTTCAGGGGTCGGATGGGTCGTCAGGGAATGCCAGTCGGCGATGAAGAAATAGCAATTGTACTCATGCTGCATTTTCACAAAACTTCTTACCGCACCAAAATAATTTCCTAAATGTAAGTGACCGGTAGGGCGGATACCGCTTAATACTATGTCCATTGGTTCTTTAATAATATATGATTTCTTCTATTTTCTTTTCTTATATGGCTGATGTGATTCGTGCCTCAAAACTCATGGGCTTGAAACATGAAACTTGATTCTCTCAAGGAGGCATCAGTATGCATTTTTTTCACCTGCGAAAACATTCGTCACCGTTTTCACGATGATGCGGATGTCAAGCAGCAACGTCCAGTTCTCTATGTATTCTATGTCCTTCTTCACGCGATCTTCCATCTGACTCAATTTCTGTGTCTCACCACGGAATCCCGACACCTGGGCAAGGCCGGTGATGCCAGGTTTTGCCAGGTGGCGAACCATGTAGCGGTTGATGATGTTGGAATATTCCTCTGTGTGCTTCAGCATGTGAGGACGCGGACCCACAACCGACATGTCGCCCAACAGCACGTTGATGAACTGTGGGAGCTCGTCAATGTTGGTTTTGCGCATGATATTGCCGTAGGAGAATTTGCGTGGGTCGTCTTTGGTGGCTTGAAGCCTGTCGGCGTCTTTGTTCACGTGCATCGACCTGAACTTCAGGCAATAAAACGACTTGCCGTCTAATCCGGTGCGGAGCTGACGGAAGAAAATCGGTCCTGGTGACTGAATCTTGATGATGATGGCGGAAATCAGGAACACGATAGGGAAGACGACAATCAAAACCAATAATGAGAAGAAGATGTCGAACACGCGCTTGACTATCTTGTTTAGTGGGTAGGTCAGAGGTTCACGACGGCGGGCAATTACTGGCGTGCTGCCATATTGGTTGAACAGCAGTTTGCCACGGAACACATTTAAGTCGGGTACGTAGAAAAAACGGATCAGGTTGTTGTCGCAATATTTCGACAGCATGTTGATTTTCTCCTGTTCTGTTGAGGGCACGTAGCCGTATATCTCGTTGATGTTTTTATGCTTTGACAGCCATTCGTAAAGCGTGTTGGTTGTACCGGCATACAATTCGCTCAATTCGGGGTCGTCTGATGGTTCATCGGCAAAGTGTGCCTTCACCGTATAGCCATAAATCGGTTGGGATATATAATGAAAAAGTTCCTTGATGCCGTTGGTGTTGCCAATCAAGACCACTAAGTTCTGGTTACGCTTGTTCGCACGGAAATGCATGAACAGCCGACGCAAAACCAAACGCTCAATCATCAATATCAGCACGTAAATGATGATATAGGTGAAGAAATAGGTGCGCGGAAAGTGCATCGAAGGGTAGAAAAGTGTGATGACCAGAGACGTGATGACGGCAAACAAGGTACCTGTGAATATCACATTCTTAATCACTGATTCTGCACTGTTGAAACGTTTCTGGTTCACTGGAGGGTGAATGATGAACGTGGCAAGATATGATGAAGCCAATATCAGTGTCGTCAGTTTGAAGCCTATCGAAGGAAAGGTGTGGGGAGCCAGACGTTTGAACAGGATATATAGAAGCAGGTTTAAGACCACAATCATGACCATGTCGGCGATCATGACCACATAATACAACTTGTTATCTTTGTCGGACTGCATAATTCTCTTTCTTTTGTGCAAAGATACTAAAAGCTGAGAGAAGAACAAAATAAAC
>OMUD01000308.1 GCA_900314125.1 uncultured Prevotellaceae bacterium
TCGTTAATTACTTCTTCGTCATCGCTGGCACAATATTGTCCCAGCAAATACTCCAGTACGTATGTCGGCACTGGAAGGCCTCCCTTTACGAGGAATGCCAAATCCTTTCTTACGACCTTGCCGACAAAGGCGTTCATTACTTTTTGCTGTAGTTCCATATTGTTAGAAGTCAAAATCGTTTTCAATCAATGTGTTATTCGTCACGTTTTCCTTGATGAGCGGATTAAGCTCATCTGTCACGTCAAAGACCTTCAGCTGAAGAACCTTGGCTTCGACATTCCTGTTGAGCGTCAGGTCAACCTGGATCTTTCGATTGTCAAGTGACGGATCTGTCTTATCCAGTGGGATTGTCTTGACAGGTGTGACAGCTTCATCATTATAGTAGAGTGCCACATTGACAATCCTTTCCTTCATATCCATTGAGACTGCCTCAGTCTGCAAAAGTTTGAAGCGTAGACGTGAAGCTTGCATGGAGAGTTTTCTGTCAAGTACCATCACACCTACAGGCTGTTTGTTGTCTGCACGTTCCTGACGACTTGTGATTACAGGTATGATGAGTTCCTGCATGGCGGCTCCACCATGTGTGAACATATATCCACCTGATGGTGCTGCCAATCTGTTGGTTCCTTGTGGCACGGCCACAAACACGTCACTAACATTCACCATGGCAGACACTTCATCCAATGGGAACTTGATGATGCCGTTCACCTCTTTGTCCGAATTGGTGAGATAGTATCGCGAGCTTCGCTCCAAGGTTTCCTCCTCAATCTTATGTTTGTCTTTCTCGGCAAACACAATGTCGTTAAAGAGAAAACCATGATCGCTGGTTACATATACCTCAGTAACATTATAGGATGCATGTATCTTTGGAATCATCGTCCCCAGTTCTGCAATGGCCTCACGACAGGCTTGGGTCACTTGCTTGGCATTACCATCGTGTCCTGTCTTGTCTATCACATCGTGGAAGATATAGACCAAAGAGTGCTTGAAAATCTCACGGTTCTTGTCCTGGTTATATTCGGCAACTGTCTCAAAAGGTACACAGATGGCTCCATCCCTGTATCTCTGCAGATGGTCTGATCTCTTTTCCGTCGTGTCGAGTATATGGTTGTCAACAGCCATATCCTGTTTGTCGCCCTGCCCGTAAAGTTTCAACTCATTATGCGGTAGCAACGATGGTTTGCAATACTTTGTTTCTGTTGGAAGCATGGCAAGGGCTGGCTTCAATGTGGCTACATGGCGTGACTTTGCCAATTCACCAATCAGCTCCTGGGCCACCTCATAGCGCAGGGCATCGCTCACGATGACAACCACCTTCTTCTGAATAGGCTTGATGCGCTCATCATAGAAGTCATATTGACGAAGGAGATGAACCTCCTGCATACCACCGGCATCCTTGATGCAACGTGACCACTCCAGATTCATGCGGTTACAGAGTTTGGCATAGTTCTGGTCAAGATTGCCCTTGGTCTGCTGTATGGTGGTGAATAGTTCACAAGAGGGGTCAATCTTGAAGTATAACTCTTCTGCCTGACGGTAAAGTTGGTCAACAACATAGTAGTCCTCCTGATAGCGCATCACATATTCATCTGGAGTGTTGAGCGTGAGCGAACCAAGAGACAGGGCCTTCTGATAGAACCTTGCCACCAGAAGAGCATAGTCCATCACCTGTGCCATCGCACCGTGGTCATTGTGTTTCAGAAGTAAGTCTTCTACACGATTCGTGACAATCTCTGGCTCTGTCTCGATCTTCTTTTCCAAGAGCGTCTTGATGATAGGCAGACACAAGGCTTCAGGCACGAAATAGAAGTTTGCTTCTGTTCCATACCAGCGAATCAGTTCCTCATCGCGGATGTCGGTACCCAATTCATCAAAGAGTTCCATCAAAGCCTTTGCTGACTTCTCTTGACTGAGTGCCAACTCCAGTATGCGGTTCATCTGCTGCAAGGCAAGACTGTCATTGATGCGATTCTGCTTGTAATTGTCAGCATCCACAGGAGCCAAGTTCTGTACGATGGCATTATATTTCAGCACTTTCACAATGCTACCCACCTTTGCCTCTGTGTTTTCGTCGTAGGCGAATCCAAAGATGTCTGTCAACTTCTGTTTCAAGGCTTCACTTATATCCTTGCTACCTCTCATCTTGATAAAGAAGTCTATCTGCTTCTGTCGTTCACTGTCACGTCCCATCAGAAGCAGACGCACGATGATGGCATCCCAGTCTAAGATGCGCTGCTGTCCCATGTAACTGCTGAGGAAACCACGGACGAACTTATCTGTAGTGATGCTCTTGTCTTGGTAATATGGAGCAAACAGCTTCTGCATCTTGTCCGACTGTAGCTGCTGTATGTTCTTCTCTATGAACCGTACCATTTTCTTGTCGGTGTCAGGAAGTCCGTTCTGCTGGATGAATGCAGCATAGTCCTGACTATGGTATTCCATATTTGCTACCAATAAGTCCATCAATGGGAAGGTTGCTTGCAGAGACTTTACTTGCAGGGGTGAAGGCTGGTGCATCATCAGGATTACCTTGTCATACTGCCAATCGTTATCGAGGTTGTATTTCACAGTGAACCAGTCGCCTTGGAAATCCACATATCGATAGCCTGTGCGCCATTCCAAACCCGCAAGTTCTGCGGAAAGGAACTCGTTGTTGAAGATGAATAACACCTTCAACTCTGGGTCTCGCTCGAAATATTGATATATTTTGTCTTGTACCATATATTTAATCTTTTATTTGTTTCAAAAGCACCCAATGACCGGCACTGGTGTTGCCTTCCCTCACCAAAATTCCATTTTTCTGCATGTATGCAAGGTCACGTCTTATGGTTCTAAGAGTTACGGACAAAACTTGTGACATTTGTCTGCTGGAAACAAAAGTGTTCTCCCTTATCAATTTGCATATTTCCATCTGTCTGTCAGTAAGTTGAACTGATGACAAACTAGTGACATTACTGGTGACATTACTGGTGACATCGGTGACATCCTTTCCGACATTAATTACGACATTCTTTCCGACATTGTTTCCGACATTCATCATCTGCATGAACTTAGTCCGTTGCACCGTCACCTGTACGCCGCCACAGAAGTTCTGGACTCTCGGCATCGGTATTCCTGCTGCTTCAAAGCCGTCACGAATCTTCTTGTAGCCACGTCCCCAGGTGTCAATAAAGCCAGCCTTAAACATCGTATTGGCAATGTTCCTGTTACGTGGCTTTGATGAATGTCTGCCCATAAGGGTTTCTTCGGTATATCCTTCAGGCAGCTCACCTTCATTCCATACCTCTATATGATCATCATAGACATGCATCTGAATGTCTGGCCCTGTATAGTCCTTATGCGCGATGGCATTATAGAGTATTTCTCTCATTGCCTCTTTGGGTATCTCCAATGTCTCGTAACGCTGCATACCCTCGAAACGCACGGGTGAAATGAGGTATTTGGCTTGCAATATCTCCATCACTCTGTCGGCCATCTGAATGATATTGCCTTCAATGACATCCTGAAACATAAGGTCTGCTTCATCCTTTCCGAAACGACCTATCTTGAATGCCACACTTGGGAAGAATTTGAGGGGATTCTTGCCAAACAACAGTATGGCTGCATTCTTCAGCAAACCGTCATCGTCAATCAGTCCGAGGCTTACCAACACTTCTTTTGTTGATGCTTCACGCAGGTCTTCAGGAATGCGCTGTGCATCGATACCTTTGCGTAGGAAATAGTCAATGGCCTTGCGGTCAATGTCATCAAGGGT
>OMUD01000307.1 GCA_900314125.1 uncultured Prevotellaceae bacterium
GTTGCGGTCGATGAAATATAGGCGCAGCTCTTTCACTGCCTTGTCGGAAATGGGCACCAGCCGCTGCTTCGAACCCTTGCCGTTCACGCGGATGAATCCCTCGTCGAGATAGAGGTCCGACAGCTTCAACGTGCAGAGCTCGCTCACCCGAAGTCCGCAGCTGAACAGCACCTCGATGATGGCTTTGTTGCGCTGGCCTTCTGGCAGTGAGAGGTCAATCTCCGATTCTATCGCATCCACTTCCGCCACGCTCAGCACGTCGGGCAGATGTTGGGGCTTCTTCGGAAATTCCAGCAGCTCCATGGGGTCGGAGTCCAGTTCGCCGGTGAGCACCATGAAGGTGTAGAAGCTGTGCACGCCGGCAAGGATGCGCGAGAGGGAAGTGGGGTGGATGCCGATGTCGATGATGGCGGCCGAGAAGCGGTGGAAGGTGTCGAGGTCCACGGAGTGGGGGTCGATGTGCTCATCTTCCAGAAACGACAGGAATTTGTCGAGGTCGCGCATATAGGCCTCGATGGTGTTGTCGGAGAATCCCTTCTCCAGCTTCAGGTATTGGTAGTATCGGCGTCTGAGTTTTTGCATGAGGTGCTGTCAGAAAAACAATTCCAGTTCACCCGAATCTGGAAAGAGGCGGGAAAACTGGAATTGCCGTGCTTTGTTTCTATCGGTTGTCGCTCTGTGGATCAGGTCATTTCAGTTTCACCGTGATGAGACTGAAGGAGTGTGGCTCCACGTCGAGCGTCATCTTCTTCTTGATGTCGATGTTCTTCTTCACCGGAGCAATCGGCTGCTGGTCGAAGTTGTTCTCGTCCTCCATGTTGCCCTTGAGCGTGGTCATCTCGGCTGTGGCAGGGAGTTTCTTGAATTTCGAAAGGTCGAGTGTGGCGGTCTTCACCTCGTCAGATGCGTTGCACACCTTCACGTAAACCTCGTTCTTCTTTGAGTTGAACACACATGAGGTGCCTTGGAGCTTGTCCTCTTCCATCTTTGCCACGTCGCCATAGTACCAGTCGCCGGCCGTGATGCCGAAAATCTGCTGAACATAATAGCTGCATGTCAGCACCACCTTGTGGTTGTCGAAATAGATGAGGTCTGGGTTCCAGCTCAGGTGACCTTTCTTTGCGAAGAGTGGGGCATAGCTGGTCATGCACACCACGTCGCCGTTGCGCTCCACGCCCATCAGATACAGTGCCTCGGCCAGCGCGTCGGTCAGCTTCTTGTCTTTCGACGCATATTCGCCCAGATACACCTTTGTCTTGCGGTCGCGAGGGTATTTGTCGTAGTTCTGCTGGTTGTTGTAGAAGTAGTCGCGTGGCTCATAGTAGTGCTCGTCGAGGATTGGCAGGTTGATGCTCTCGGCAAAGCGCCAGCCGTTGTCGAAGTCGGGGTTGCCCTTGTGGGAGCCCGGACCGGCGGTGCCCACAATCACGATCTCAGGATGCTTGGCGGTCACGCGGTCGTAGATATATTTGAAGCGCTCCTCAAACTCAGGAGTGATCTTCTCTTCGTTGCCCAGTCCCAGGTATTTCAGGTTGAATGGTGCTGGATGACCCTGCTCGGCGCGTTTCTTTCCCCATGGGGTGGTCACGTCGCCGTTGGCCCACTCAATCAGGTCGAGGGCTTCGTCCACCCACTCGTCCATCTCGCTCATCGGAACGGCTTTCTGTGCCTGCTCTTTCAGCCCCCAGCTGCCGCCGGCTCCCTGGCAGCTCACGCCCACCGGGAGGATTGGAAGCGGCTGTGCGCCAAGGTCTTCGCAGAGTTGGAAATATTCATAATAGCCGAGGCCGAACGACTGGTGGTAACCCCAGCAGTTCTTCAGGCCCACGCGTTCTTCTTTTGGACCGATGGTGTTCTTCCAGCGGTAGGTGTCCCAGAAGCCGTCGCCGCCGCCATGCACGATGCAGCCGCCAGGGAATCTCACGAACTTAGGCTGAAGCGCCTCGAGTGCCTCGGCCAGGTCGCGGCGCAGGCCGTGCCCTTTATAGGTGTCCTGAGGCATCAGCGAAACCTGATCCACGTCCATCGTGCCTTGGTCAAGCAGCAGCAAAGCCAGCTGGGCGCTCTCACAGTCTGCTGAGGCGGTCAGCGTCTGCTCATATTTCTTCCAGCCGCCGTTGGCGGTGAACTCGCTCTCTGCCACCACTTTGTTGCCCGGTCCAACCACAGCCACTCTCACTTTCTTCGCACCATCGGTGCGGAGGAACACGGAGAAGTCGTATTTGGCACCTGCTTTCATCGGAATGCCGTCGTAGCCTTCGTTCTGAATGCCCACGCCCGTCCAGCCGTTGAAGTCGGAGTAGTGACCCACGTTCTCTGCCACGATGCGCATATAGTGAGGATTGCGGTCGTTCAGCGGCTTGTCGGTGCGGAAGTCGATATAGCCCGTGGAATGGCCGTGACGCAACTGGCGCCAGTAGGAGCCGGGACCCCATCCGTCGCGCTCTGAAGGAGAATACTCAAAGGAGCCGTTCTGAACCAGCTCGGCACACAGACCACCATCGGCAGAGCTGCTGATGTCTTCGAAGAAGATGCCGATGAGTTCCTCACTGATGGCTTTGCCTCCCTTTGGAGCTTTGGCCGATTGTGCGTATGTGCTTGTGTGGATTCCAAGTGCCAGGGCAAGCACGGCCATGGCTTTCATGCTTTTGCGAATGTTCATCTGATTCGTATGGTTTTAATGATTTGTTCCATCTGATGGATGATATGCAAAGATAGTGATTTTTGTATTATGATTTTTTACCAAACATGAAAAATCCAGCGGATTTATCCAAATTGACAACATTTGTTACATAAAAACCGCTGGAATATGCTGTTTGCTCTCATTTCTTTCAATGAGCCTTCGCATTATATGTTAAGGTGGTTGAGAGTATGAAATGGCATTATGCCACTTCAATCCTTAAAACAAGGGCATTATGTCTCCCGTAGTAGGTACCTCATCCTCGTCAAGAAATTTTAAAAAATTTTTTTTATAATGTAAATATAAACAAATTTGTGCTAAAAAAAACCGAAAACGTCAAAATCCAGTTGTTTTTCCATGTAATTTTGTCGTTGAAAAACAATA
>OMUD01000304.1 GCA_900314125.1 uncultured Prevotellaceae bacterium
ATTATGAGAAATTCAAGAACTGGTTCACCAAGTACTGCTATGTGTGCGCCACCCTCGTGGACCGCATCGTGCCTGGATTCCCTCGCCACGAAATCGACAAGATTCAGAAGAAAATCTGCTATGCCGACAACCTCGTCGTGCAGGGTGAGGCTTTCCACCTTTGGGTCATCGAGAAACCTGAGAATATGTCAATAGCTCAGTTGAGAAAGGAATTCCCAGCCGAGAAAGCAGGACTCCACGTGCTCATCGCCCCAAGCGAGAAACCTTATCACGAGCGCAAGGTGACGTTGCTCAACGGTCCGCACACCGTGCTCTCACCAGTGACTTATCTTTCTGGTGTCAACATTGTACGCGACGCATGCAACCACCCGGTTCTCAGCAAGTACATCCACAAGGTGCAGTTTGAGGAACTCATGGAGACACTCAACCTTCCGATGGACGAGCTTCGCAAGTTTGCGAGCGATGTGCTCGAGCGTTTCAACAACCCGTTCGTTGACCATCAGGTCACTTCCATCATGCTCAACTCCTTCCCGAAATATGAGACACGTGACCTTCCTGGTGTGAAGACCTATCTCGAACGTAAGGGAGAACTCCCTAAGGGACTTGTATTCGGACTCGCAGCCATCATCACTTATTATAAGGGTGGCACAAGAGCCGATGGAGCGCCAATCCAGCCGAACGACGCACCGGAAATCATGCAGATGCTCACCGACCTCTGGGCCACTGGCGACACGCAGAAGGTGGCGGAAGGTGTGCTTGCTGCTGAGAACATCTGGCATGAGAACCTCAACGAAACGGTCCCGGGACTCACTGCTTTGGTGAAGGAATATCTCGACCGCATCCAGAACCTCGGCATGTTGGAGGCTGTGAAAACAATCCTGTAATTTTCCGCGAAAATGTGATATGAAGGGGTCCACATTTGTTGGACCTCTTTTTTTGTTTCCTTCTTATCATCCGAAGAATGAGGTGTTTGTGGTTGAGCGATATGAAAATTGAAACAGATGATGACATATTTGATACAATTCCGCCGAAGGAATTGTGCTTTGCCACTTTTTTAGTTAAATTTGCAGAAGTATAATTCGTTTTTATCATAGCTTAGTAATTGGTTGAAAGCTAAATTGGAAAAGATGAAGACAAAACTCTTTTTTTTAGGAATGATGCTCTCTGCGGCATCTGTTGGGGCTCAGGAAGGACCTACCATGGGATGGAGCTCATGGAACACGTATGGATTGAACGTCAATGATAATCTCATCAAGACCCAGGCGGACGCCATGGTGTCGAAGGGTCTCAAGGCTGTGGGATTCGACCATATCAATATCGACGACGGATATTTCAACGGTCGCGACAAAAACACGGGGCAGTTGAAAATCCATCCCACCAAATTCCCTAACGGACTGAAGCCTGTGGTTGACTATATCCACAGGAAAGGACTCAAGGCTGGAATCTACAGCGATGCTGGCTACAACACCTGCGGAAGCATGTTTGGAGGCGATACGAACGGTGTGGGAGTGGGACTTTATGAGCACGACCAGCAGGATGCTGACTTCTTCTTCAAAGACTGCGGTTTTGATTTCATCAAGGTGGACTTCTGTGGAGGATCATACTATCACAATGTCGATAAGCTCGTGCTCGACGAGCAGGAGCGCTATACTGCCATCGCCAAAGCTATTGAGAACACAGGAAGGACTGACGTGAGGATGAATGCGTGCCGGTGGGCTTATCCAGGCACTTGGGTGGAGAACGTGGCGTGCTCCTGGCGTACCACGGGCGACATCAACGACAGTTGGAACTCGGTCAAGTCCATCCTTGCTGAAAACCTCTACATGAGTGCCTACTGTGTCAACGGACGCTACAACGACATGGACATGCTTGAGGTGGGACGTTCCCTCACACAAGAGGAGGACAAGACGCATTTCGGAATGTGGTGCATCATGAACTCACCGCTCCTTATCGGTTGCGACATGGCCAACATCAAATCATCCACACTCACTCTCCTTCGAAACCGGGAACTTATCGCACTCAATCAGGACCCACTCTATCAACAGGCTTACCTCGTGGGCTACCAGAACGGATGCTACATCCTCGTCAAGGATGTGGAGGTGCTCCAGGGAAAGAAAAGGGCGTTTGCCGTCTATAATCCGAACGACGACAGCCGAAACGTGACACTCAACTTTGAGACCATCTGCTTCAAGGGAGATGTGGCACTCAGGGATGTGTTCCAAAAGAGAGACCTGGGAACTTTCAATGGACAGTTCGACATCACTCTTCCTGCCCATGCCACACGCATCTATGTGGCGGAAGGCGAGAACCGCATTGAGCGCACGCGCTATGAGGCGGAGACGGCATATATCTCCGACTACCAGGAGGTGAAGAACAATCAGGCGGAGAAAACTGGCATCTACTCGGCCGATGAAAGCTGCTCTTGTGGTTTCAAGGCTGGTTGGCTCGGGGCAAGTGCCAAGAACGACCTGCTGTGGAGGGATGTCTTCAGTGAGTATGGAGGAAAATATGCGATGACCATCGCCTTCATCTCTGGCGAAAACCGCAACATCACGGTGGAGGTCAACGGAAATAAGGTTCAGACCGTCAGTGTCAATTCCGGTGGATGGGGAACTGTTGGAAAAAAGGTGGTCAACATCGAGCTTAACGCAGGAAGAAACTCCGTCCGACTCTACAACACTTCTAACTGGATGCCGGACATTGACTACATGGAACTTCGCCTCACCCAACTCCCTGATGCCATCGGCAATATCCAGGCTGATTCCCAAAAGAAAGGAAAAACCTACGACCTTTCTGGACGTCCCACCGACAACCCCACAGGAATCTTTATCCAAGACGGACATAAATACCTGAAAAAATAATTCAGCCAGAGAATATGCGCTATAACCCGTGGATAAGTGTCACAAAAAAAGTACTTATCCACGGGTTATAGCTTGTTTTGGGAGGAAAAAGCTCTGCACTATTTCAGCTGAATGCAAAAAATCACCTCCTCAATTTTAGCTCACATTTATATCTTAAAAAAGA
>OMUD01000301.1 GCA_900314125.1 uncultured Prevotellaceae bacterium
ATTTCGGAATTGTAAATAACTCAAAAACAGAATTTTTAGAACTCACCTAAAACAAGTAAGAGGATATGTCTTCATAATAGACATATCCTCTTATTCGTTTCTGATGGTGGGCCGCTGAGTGGCGGACTGTCTGTTTGGGGAAGGAAAGGGGATTCAGGAAAAGGAATCAAGAACGTTGGAACTCCATGCAGCACCAGCCGTCTTCCTCCAGTACGGCGGTCAGGACGAGGCCATGGCTTGCCGCACTATCTTGAAGTATGGATTGCTCTTCAGCGAAAAAACCGCTGAGGTGAAGTTTCCCTCCCTTCACCAAATGTGCGGCGTATGAACTCATCAGAGAGAGGTGGATGTTCAGGTGGATGTTCGACAGGATGACATCGAAGCGCTCGTCGGCGCCAACCGTTTCAATGCCGCCTTCTTTCACCTCGCCGCCTTCGATTCCGTTCAAGCGAAGGTTGTCAATCGTATTTTCCACGCTGTTGTTGTCGATGTCAACGGCCGTCAGATGTGAGGCTCCCGCAAGCATGGCGCCAATACCCAAAATTCCTGTGCCGCACCCCACGTCAAGCACTCGTTTGCCCTTGAGATTGCTGGAAAGAAACTGGCGGAGCATCAAGCGGGTGGTGGTGTGGCTGCCACTGCCGAATGCCATACGAGGATTGATTTTGATGTCGTAATGTACTTCGGGAAGGGAGGGATAAGAGGTGGGGTGGATGTAGGCCAAGTCGCCGATGCGGATAGGTTCAAACGCCGACTCCCATGAGAAATTCCAGTCGGTGTCTGCCATCTCTTCTGTGGTGTAGCAGATTGCGACATGGGGAATAGGAAATGAGGAAACCACCTCATCCACAGCTTCTTTGCTGAATTCCGATGATTGAACATACCCATCCACTCCCTCTGACGTGGACTCAAAACTGTCAAATCCCACTGCGCCTAGCAGGCTGCTCAGCAGGTCTGAATAAGCCTCCTCGCAGGGAGACAATTGAAAATGGCATTTCGTATAGCGCATGGTTGTTTATTGTTCCTCCTGTGCTTCACGGAGTTTCTTTTCCTCAATCAACTGGAAGTCTTTCGGACGGAGAACGAAGTTTGAGCCTAAGTATTTGTCGCGCACAATGTGGTTGGCGGAAAGCTCGGGTGGGGTGCCTTTAAACAGGATTCGACCTTCAAACAAGAGATAGGCGCGGTCGGTGATACAGAGGGTTTCCTGAACGTTGTGGTCGGTGATTAGGATGCCGATGTTCTTGTCTTTCAATTTCCACACGATATATTGGATGTCTTCCACCGCAATAGGGTCAACGCCGGCGAATGGCTCATCGAGCATGATGAACTTTGGGTCGATGGCAAGGCATCGGGCTATCTCGCAACGGCGACGCTCACCTCCAGAAAGCTGGTTTCCGTTGTTTTTGCGGACTTTCTGGAGACGAAACTCGTTCAGCAACTCTTCCTGTTTCTCACGACGGTCGTTGCGGGTCAGCTCAGGACGCATCTCCAACACCGACATGATGTTGTCCTCAACACTCATCGTGCGGAAAACCGAAGCTTCCTGCGCAAGATAGCCCACACCAGCCTTGGCGCGTTTGGCAACAGGATATTTGGTTATTTCAATATCGTTCAGAAACACTTTGCCTGCATTGGGAACAACCAAGCCGGTGGTCATGTAGAATGAGGTGGTTTTGCCTGCGCCGTTTGGACCGAGCAATCCCACAATCTCACCCTGACGCACATGAATCGATACATCGTTCACCACCGTGCGCTTTCCGTAGGTCTTCACCAAATTGCGCGTGTAGAGGGTCATTCGGTCGGACGAATATTCAGGAATCTCCACATCGCCGTTATTGTCATTCAGAAAAGGGCGTGGGGCGCCATTCCAGGAATGGGCGGCGTCTTGCGGAATGTCTGCCACAGGTGTCTCTTCGGATGATGGGGCTGTGGAGGATGAGGATATATCTGCTGAAGGCTCGGAACTGGCTGACGAAGCGGCTTCAATCGCTGTCCCAGTAGTGTCGTCCACCATTTCTGCTGTGGTTTCTGGGGATTTCGTTGTTTCTGACATATCAGAGTTGTTTTATCTTCTTTGGGAATGAATAAAGGGGATTGACAGATGCTGACACTGCTCTCTTCATCGGAAATCAACAGAGCCTTGACCGGCCATCTGCCTTTTTTGAAAAGCATACAAAATTACTAATTGTTTGGCTAATAAAGGGTATAATTACAAAAAAAATGGAAAAGAAGACGGAAAATACATCCTTTTTTGCTATTTTTGCATTTGTTTTGTGATTTTTAAGAATAAATTATTTCTTTAGAACCCCTCATGGTTTCAATCAAAGAGAGCTTGCAAGGACTTGGAGAGTATGTGCTGCTTATCGGTAAAGCTATCTCCGTGCCCGACAGATGGAAGATGTTCTGGAAGCAGTACGTCACGGAGATGTTCCAGCTGGGATATAACTCCATCGGCATCGTCCTCATCATCTCTTTCTTCATCGGAGCGGTTATCTGCCTGCAGATCAAACTCAATATCCAGAGTGCGTGGATGCCTACAATGGTCACGGGATATACCACAAGGGAAATCATGCTCCTTGAGTTCTCGTCGTCCATCATGTGCCTCATCCTGGCTGGAAAAGTGGGCTCCAACATCGCTTCGGAACTTGGAACGATGAGGATTACACAGCAAATCGATGCACTGGAAATCATGGGAGTCAACTCTGCCAACTTCCTGATTCTGCCTAAGGTCCTGGGACTGATGACAATCATGCCGATTCTTGTCACGTTCAGTGTCTTTGCAGGCATTATTGGAGCTTATGCCACAACCCTGCTCGGCACTACCTCCATTGCTGAGCTGAATGAGGGATTCAGATATGAATTCAACCAGTGGTTTTTCTGGTGCGGTATCGTCAAGGCGGTGGTGTATGCATTCCTCATCACCACCATTTCGTCCTACAAAGGCTATTCAGTGGAGGGGGGCTCCGTGGAAGTGGGTAAGGCATCCACTTCGGCGGTCGTCACCAGCAGCATCTACATCCTTTTTTCTGATATTTTCCTTACCAACATGCTCACCTGATGAAATCGCTCGGCGATTGTCAAAAGGGAGCCTACGGTGATACGCTATGATAGAGGTAAAGAATCTATACAAATCTTTTGAAGACAAAGAGGTGCTCAAAAACATCAACACCACTTTCTGCAATGGTGAGGTGAATCTCATCATCGGACAAAGCGGAAGTGGAAAGACGGTGCTCATGAAGAACATCGTGGGGCTGCTTACACCCGAGAAGGGACAGATTCTCTACGATGGGCGGGACCTCTGCACACTCTCAAAAAAAGAGCGGAGCCTGCTGAGGAGGGAAATGGGAATGATTTTCCAAAGTGCAGCATTATTCGATTCCATGACCGTGCTCGACAACGTGATGTTTCCACTCAACATGTTCTCCGACAAGACATGGGACGAACGGAAAAAAAGGGCGCTGACTTGCCTCGAACGTGTTGACCTCCACAATGTGGAGCAAAAGTCACCGGGCGAACTCTCTGGCGGTATGCAGAAACGTGTGGCAATCGCCAGAGCCATCGCACTCGAACCGAAATATCTTTTCTGTGACGAGCCGAACTCAGGTCTCGATCCGAAAACGTCCATCATCATTGACGAGCTCATTGCTGGTATCACGCATGAGGACAAAATCACCACCATTGTCAACACCCACGACATGAACTCAGTCATGGGAATTGGTGAGAACATCACGTTTATCTGTGAGGGAAGGGCAGAGTGGACCGGATCCAACAAGGAGATTCTTAGAGCAGACAACAAGTATCTCGAGGAGTTCATCTTCGCTTCCGACATTCTGCGACACCTCAAGCAATCTTATGATAAAGATAACGGAAAAGCTGAGAAATGACAAACCTTTTTATATAGGCAACAATCAGACAGACAATTGATTATAATATCCAATTAAATAACACTCAAATCATGATTCACAAATTGAAAAATATCGGATTGGCGGCTGCCATGTTGTTCTCAACGGTGTCTTTCTTCTCATCATGCGGAAACACCACGCCTGAAGACGTCGATTATCTTTTTGATTTCCATACCCAATATGCGCCGACTTACAACCATCCGCTTGTGCCGGATTCTGTTGACCTTTATGTGGACTACACCACAGGATTGGCCCTCAAGGGGCGCATCAAGTTCTATTGGGAAGTACTCAAATCCACCCTTGCGGAGAAGGTGAAGAACTACTATGCCATCAAGGGACAGCAGATTTCTCATGAGGCCGGTGACGTGGAGGAGTTGCTGAAAGGAGTGAGGAATTATGAGAACCCAGATCTCAAAGGGGCGCTCAAACGCATTGTCAACGGCAATGTGGAGGCTGTGCTCATCACAGACGGCGAGTTGGCCGACCCAAGTGAACCTTTCATGAAAGAGGCGTTCAAGACGTGGCTGATGAAGGGACACGATGTCTTTATCATGTCGGAAGCCTATTATGAAGGAGGAAAGACGGGGGCAAAGAAAAACATGTTCTACTTCCTCTTCTACGATGCCAAGGTGGACAAGAACCTGTGCGAATATGTGAAGAAAAGAGCCAAACTCAGCCACTATCCGAAGATTAAGAAACTCAACCTCTCCATCACTCCGTCTGTGAGCGGTTCGCATGGAGGACATTCCGACCCGAACAGCTATGTGCAAGCCATGGTGACAAGGAAAGGCGACATGGAAATTCAGGAATGGAGCACGGAATGGGCCGACAAAATCGAGAAATTCATCATCAACGCCAAGGATTCATGGGGAGAGCCGATGGAGAATGGCGCCGTGCTTGTCGATGGGCTTCAGCTCGACCGCAACAGCATTGCGGGAATGAGAATCACGTCGGTAAAGACAAAAGTCTATAATATCAACAGCGAATATGCCGACTACTACGAAAAGCGAAGGGCTGAGGAACCGGTTGACTCTGTCATCGAACCTGACGAGGTGGAAAATTTCATCATCTTCAATGAAAAGGCTTTTGAGCGCAATTCGTTCATGCAACTCTTTTTTGACAAGAGGCATTTCGACGACAGCTGCCTCAACGGAAAACCGTTCAACTATTTCAAAATCTGTTTCTATATCACAGGTTTGGAGGAAAACCTCGAAAGATACAGGGCACAGCTGGAGTTCGACGACATCTATAAGAAGGGCTACAAGAACGTGTCGGTGTTTGAGAGCGTGAAGCAGACCATTGAGGACAAGGATTTCAGCGAGTTCCTCGCTTCCAATCCGATTTACACCATCTATGTGAAGGCGCTTCCGAAATAAAGGATGGCTTACATGAGTCAGAGATATATGAAAAAAGCCCGTGCTGAGTTATCGGCACGGGCTTTTTCTTGACTTGCAATCGCAACCACAACCGCAGCCACAATCGCCTTTTCCTTTGATTCTTCTTGATATCCTGTAGCCAACATATACTATGGCCAGAAGGATGATGATTCCAACAATTACAAAATCTGTCATGTATTATTTATAAGGAATTGTGAATAATTCATATCAGAATTATTAGAACACACCTTAAATGACAATGTGAAGGTTTAGATCAGTTCAATCGAACGTTTCACGAAGCGGGCCAGTGATTCACCACGCAACATGCCGTTCTGAAGCAAGGCAAGGTCAATCAGCTGATGTACCACGGCGTTGTCCTTGGCGGATTCAGCGATGATGGAGGTCTTCTTGCCTTTCTCTTCCTCAATCTTCTTCTCTGTGGCGGAAAGGTCGTCTTTCACGCTCTGATCAACCTCATCCCATTTCTTGTCTTTCGTCTGGGCATTCAGGCTGTCGTGGCGAGCGTTCAGGCCTGCAAGCTCACCGTTCACTGGCTTCAAGGCTTCGGCGGTGGCGCTGTCGGTCTTCGACAAAATATCCTTCACCAGTTTGTGGTCGGTGTTCACAACCACGTTCAGCATGTCGGGCATCTCACCATAGAACGACATGCCTGGCTGAAGGCGCGACATGTCCTTCATCCTGCGCATATACTCGCTCTGAGTAAGCACAATCGGGTCGCTGGTCTCACCAAGTCCTTGAGCCTCTACATGGAATTCAACCTTGTCGATGGATGGCATCTGGCTTGAGAACACGGTCTCAATCAATTCTTTCTTATCGGCTTCAAGAGCTGTATCTTCACTGTCGGCTTTCGCAATCAGGTGTTCCACTACGTCGCTGTCCACGCGGGTGAAGCGGCTCTTCTCCAGTTTCTGCTCCAACAGGCCGAGCATGGCAGCATCAAGCTGACCATCCATCAACAGCACGCTGTAGCCTTTGGCCTTCGCACCCTCAATCTGGCTGTACTGGCTCTCTTTGTCGTTGGCATAGAGATATACGAGATTGCCATCCTTGTCGGTCTGGTTGTCTTTGATGAGTGTCTGGTATTCATCGTAGGTGTAGTGTTTACCATCGGTGTCCTTCATCAGGGCAAAGTTCTTTGCACGGTCATAGAAGTCATTCTCAGAGAGCATGCCGTAGTGGATGAAGATGCTGATGTCGTCCCATTTCTCCTCGAACTCCTTACGGTCGTTTTTGAAGATCTGCTGCAGGCGGTCGCTCACTTTCTTGGAGATGTAGCTGCTGATTTTCTTTACATTACTGTCGCTCTGAAGGTAGCTGCGGCTCACATTCAGCGGAATGTCTGGAGAGTCAATCACACCGTGCAGCAACGTGAGGAATTCTGGAACGATACCTTCCACGTTGTCGGTCACATAGACCTGGTTGCAATAGAGCTGGATCTTGTTCTTCTGGAGCTCCAGACTCGACTTCACTTTCGGGAAGTAAAGGATGCCGGTCAGATTGAATGGATAGTCAACGTTCAGATGTATCCAGAACAGTGGCTCGTCGCTCATTGGATAGAGGTCGCGGTAGAACTTCTTGTAGTCCTCGTCCTTCAGTTCTGATGGCTTTTTCGTCCACAGCGGAGTGGTGTCGTTGATGATGTTGTCCTCATCGGTTTCCACCTGCTTGCCATCTTTCCATTCCTTCTTTTTGCCGAAGGCGATGGAAATAGGCAGGAATTTACAATATTTGTTCAGCAAATCCTTCACTTTCGATTCCTCGAGGAATTCCTTGCAGTCGTCGTCAATATACATCACGATGTCCGTACCGCGGCTTTCACGCTCTGCATCCGTGATTTCGTAAGCTGGACTGCCGTCGCAGCTCCATTTCACCGCTTTGCTGCCTTCCTGCCAGCTCTTGGTGATGATTTCCACTTTCTTCGACACCATGAACGAAGAATAGAAACCAAGACCGAAATGGCCGATGATGGCATTGGCGTCGTCTTTGTACTTGTCAAGGAAGTCGTTGGCGCCGGAGAAGGCTATCTGGTTGATGTATTTCTCAATCTCTTCTGAAGTCATGCCGATACCGCGGTCACTCACCGTCAGGGTGCCGGCGTCCTTGTTGATGCTCACATGGACGGTCAGGTCGCCAGCCTCTTCTTTCAAGTCGCCTTTGCTGGCAAGGGTGCGAAGCTTCTGGGTGGCGTCAACTGCGTTTGATACGATCTCACGGAGAAAAATGTCGTGGTCAGAATACAAGAACTTTTTGATGACGGGGAATATGTTCTCGGTGGTTACCCCAATGTTTCCTTTCTGCATGATTTTTTTCGATTTTTTTAGATTTTTCTTACTCTTTTCGCAAAATATATGCCAGCAGGATCTGTTCTTACAGACTGAAGCACTGGGTGACATTCTGTCACCATGACAGATGACATCTATTCTGATGACAATCGGGAGTGATGTGCTGAGGGGCCAAATGAAGAGGAAATGGGGGAGAGAGGAGAGGAAAAATGAAACTTTTCCTTTTTTCTTTTATTTGTTCTGTTTTTTTCTTATCTTCGCATCAGTTTATGGTAACTGCAGCTACCAGATGCCGCGTTCCCCTGAATGGAACGATATGATGTTGGAGAAAATCAGAGATTGCAATAAAATCCATGCCCAACAGGTATTCTAAGTCTGGCAGAAATAACCAAAAACGGAATTTTTGGAACAAACTTGAATTAGGCTATCGTTTATTATTTCATGATGTATCGTCAATCCACAGAACATCGGCGCGTGATGCTCATCTACACTGGTGGAACTATCGGAATGATCAAGAACCCGCTTACCGGGGCGCTCGATACCTTCAATTTCGACCACCTTATGAAGCATGTGCCTGAACTGGCGGAGTTCGACTATCAACTGTCGTCTTATGCGTTCAACCCGCCTATCGACTCGTC
>OMUD01000296.1 GCA_900314125.1 uncultured Prevotellaceae bacterium
TGCCAAGTGTTTGATGAACATTTCTCAGACAGCACATTACGTCTTGATTATATATTCGCAGGTGACAACAAATCTCAGCACATATTCTTTCACCAAGCCTATTCCATGCCAATATGGGCCGGCAGAAAAAGTCGTCTATCAGAAAAATTCCTCAATGGTAACGGACAGATTACAGTCAGAGACCCAGAAACTAAAGATACGCTCTATATCTCCACCTTCTCCACCCTCTTTCAAGAGTGGCAGACGGAAGAAGAAGCCACAAAGGTGAAAAAATCTTTTGAAAACAGTTATTTAGTGCCATTTCCCCGCAAACCCGTGGAAATAACCATCACATTGACGGACACACACCAAAAAGTGTCATCAGAATTGACACACATCATTAACCCACAGGATATACTCATAGAACAGTTGAAATCAAATCCATATCCACAAAAATACTTGCTTCACAGTGGTGATGTCTCATCGTGTGTTGATATAGCCATTCTTTCAGAAGGTTACACATTATCAGAAATGGATAAATTCCACAAAGACAGCCAACGTGCTGTAGATGCGATTTTCAGCCATGAGCCATTCAAGTCAATGAAATCAAAATTCAATGTGGTTGCCATCGACTTTCCAAGCCAAGAATCAGGACCAAGTATTCCTCATGATGGTATCTGGACCACCAGTCCATTGGGTGTGCATTATGATACATTCTATGTTGACCGATATCTGATGACTAGCAGAATGTGGGCAATT
Source organism: uncultured Prevotellaceae bacterium (assembly GCA_900314125.1). Taxonomy (GTDB): domain Bacteria; phylum Bacteroidota; class Bacteroidia; order Bacteroidales; family Bacteroidaceae; genus UBA3839. The sequence goes on from OMUD01000296.1 coordinate 739, forward strand.
TATGATGCGCTAAGTTGTGTGCCGTTTGAGCATATCATTGTTTTAGTAAATTCTTCCAAATATGGTGGCGGCGGAATCTACAATCAAATCAATGTTTCAACCTCCGACCATTACACTTTCAAAGAGGTGTTGGTTCATGAGTTTGGTCATGGTTATGGAGGGTTGGGAGACGAATACTACTATGATGACCAATACGAAACCAAATATCCTTCTGACACAGAGCCGTGGGAGCCAAACCTCACCACCTTGGTTGATTTTTCCAGCAAATGGGCTGACATGCTTCCCCAAGGCACTGAGATTCCCACCACTCCTACAGTCATATCTGCCACAAACCGTAAATCAAAGTTGGCAATTCAGAATAAGTTGACACAGAAAGTAGGTGTTTTTGAAGGTGGCGGATATCAGTCGAAGGGAGTTTATCGGCCAGCTCAGGAATGCAGAATGAAAGTTAACGAGGTGGAAAAATTCTGTCCAGTATGCACACGGGCGTTAATCCAAATCACAGATTTCTATACGGCTCAATGAGTTTGCGTAAATCCATCCATTGAATCCTTGAACAACAGCATCAAAATGGATGGACTCACAACACATAGGACGCATTGATGAGAAGCGAAGATGACGCTTGATGATATTTGGCAAAAGCCAGGCCAATTTTAAACTTCTTGACAGACAATCCAGCACCAATAGAAAAACCGGCCCAATGGCTTGAATCCAAGACTTTCATTTCATAAGCTCTTCTGAAATTATATCCCAGAGCCACCCATGTCTGTTTTGAAGGGAACACCTCAGCCCCGATAGCAAGATGATTGAGAAATCGCTTGCTTGAACTGAGTTCCTCACCACTGACAGCAAAATAGCTTTTTTTCCAATGTGTCAAATCTGAGAAGTCCACATTAATTCTGATTGGAGCATTAGGCAACATTTTACTGATACCCAAGACAAGATTGAACGGAATCTTCTGATTAGCCTCATACAAAGGATCCACCTGTCCTCCCAGATTTTGTGCCACCAAACCGACCGACAACCCTTTAGCTGCATTGTAATAATTCAATCCAAGATCGACAGCCAGTCCGATGGAAGAATAATCCCCATAATTCGACATAAGGACTTTTCCCTGCACACCACCTGTGAGTTTGTCGGTGAACATATAAGTATATCCACCTTGAATGTTGATATCATTGGCATTAAACGTACCGAGTTCCTCAAAGCTGGCATTGGTCTCAGTCATCTTTCCATAGTTCAGCACTTGAGCACCGATGGACCAGTTTCCACGTTGTCCAAGTTGCCTGCTGAAAGCAGCAGAGAGTTTCAAAGAACCACTCATATACGACATGAAATCGAAGTTCAGGGAGTTGTTTGACACATTCGACAAGAGGGCCGGATTCTCAAACATCAGCGTCACATCATCCTCAATCATGGATACGGCATTCCCACCTAATGCTGCAGAATGCGCAGATGTGGGAATGTTCAAAAATTCGTATGCAGTGGTTCCCGTCTGTGCCGCGGCATAGTTGGATAACAGGAACAAGAGACAATATGAGAGAACTTTTTTCATCTATTTTTCAATTCGTCGTAATATTTGGTGAGGAGCTGGTGAGCTGCGACAAAAGAAGTCATTTTACCTCCAAGAACATTCTTCTCCATTTCTGGAATCAATGATTTGATATCTGGATGATGATAGAATCCGTTCCTCAATTGTTCGTTGATGCTCTCATACATCCAATATTTTGACTGTTGATTCCTCCGATACTGGAAATAACCATTAGATTTAACAATGTCAATATAGTCGAAGATCATTTTAAGAATCTCATCAATCCCCAACTCATAAAATCCAGAATAACACTTCACCTGAGGCACGACGCCACTGTCAGGCATAGGAAATAAATGAAGCGCATTACGGAACTGAGTAGCAGCCAGATTAGCTTTGTCAACATTGTTTCCATCAGCTTTGTTGATGGCTATACCATCAGCTATTTCCATGATTCCTCTCTTTATTCCCTGCAATTCATCTCCTGTTCCTGCAAGTTGGATCAACAGAAAGAAATCAACCATGGAATGACAAGCGGTCTCGCTTTGTCCAACACCCACAGTCTCCACAAAAATATGATTATATCCTGCTGCTTCACATAGAATGATTGTCTCACGTGTTTTTCTGGCCACACCGCCAAGAGAGCCTGCAGTTGGCGAAGGGCGTATAAAAGAGAGCGGATGTACGGAGAGTTTTTCCATACGGGTCTTATCTCCCAAAATGCTGCCCTTAGTCTTTTCGGAACTTGGATCAATGGCAAGAACAGCAAGTTTACCTTCATAGTTGTTGAGCAAATGGATTCCGAATGCATCAATCGAAGTACTTTTGCCCGCTCCAGGCACCCCGCTGATTCCGACTCTCACAGAATTTCCAGAGAAAGGGAGACACTTCTCAATAACTTCCTGAGCAATGGCTTGATGTTCAGGCAGCACACTTTCAACTAAAGTGACAGCCTGGCTCAAAACCGAAACGTCACCTTTCAAAATGCCTTCCACATATTCGTCTGCATTGAGGAATTTCTGCCGTTTTTTCCTCATTTTTTTCAAGTAAGGATTAACGATTGAAGGTTGCTCAACACCTGAATTAACTGTCAATCCAGCATATTCGCTGCTGTTTTCTGGATGCTCCATGATAATATCTGAATATATAATAGTAACGTTTGAAAAGTCCGTATATTATTTATAATTAA
>OMUD01000291.1 GCA_900314125.1 uncultured Prevotellaceae bacterium
GAATAAAAAAGCCGGCAGCAATTTGCTGTCGGCTTTTCTATATTTAAAAATTGGGGTTTATGCTTCTTCAGCAGGAGTCTCTGCTTCTTCCTCAGCTGCCTCTTCTGCCTCAACTTCTTCTGCTGGAGCCTCTTCAACAACTGGAGCTTCCTCAACCTTCTCTTTCTTAGGGCTGGTCAGACCATCCTCGTTCACTACGCTGAACGGAAGCTCAACCACAACGTCGCGGTGGAAGTTGATTGGAGCCACATAGTGACCTAACTCGCGAACGGCTCTGAAAGCAATCTGCTTTGGATTTACCTCCAGACCCTGAGCTGCCAATGCCTCAGCAATCTGAGGAGCACCTACAGAACCATAGATGTTGCGGCCTTCCGACACCTTTGCGGTGATCGATACGGTCACACCCTGGAATTTAGCTGCCTGAGCCTCTGCGTCTGCCTTGATCTTGGCAATCTTGTGGGCACGCTGTTTCAACTCCTCATTCAGCATCTTCTCAGCACTTGGAGTGCAGAGAACTGCAAAACCCTGAGGAATCAGATAGTTGCGGCCGTAGCCGTCTTTCACTGTCAATATCTCATCCTTGTAGCCTAAGCCAAGGACATCTTTCTTCAATATAATCTTCATAGCGGGTCCTCCTTTTTTATTTCATCAAGTCAGTAACAAATGGAAGAAGAGCTATCTGGCGGGCACGCTTCACTGCCTGAGCAACACGACGCTGATATTTCAGAGAGGTGCCGGTGATGCGGCGAGGCAAAATCTTGCCCTGCTCGTTCAAGAACTTCTTCAGGAATTCTGGATCCTTGTAGTCAATGTATTTGATACCGCTCTTCTTGAAACGGCAATACTTTTTCTTCTTGACATCCACTGTGGTTGGAGTCAAATAACGGATTTCTGATGTCTGTGCTGCCATGATTATGCCTCCTCTTTTTTAGCAAATTTGTTACGACGCTTCTCAGCATACTGAATTGCGTATTTCTCGTTCTTCACAGTCATGAAGCGGATCACACGCTCGTCACGGCGTAACTGTACCTCAAAATTCTTAATCGCTGATGGGTCTGCCTTGAACTCCAACATCACATAGAAGCCTGTGGTCTTCTTGTCAATCGGATATGCCAGCTTCTTCAGACCCCAGTTCTCCTCGCTGAATACCTCAGCGCCGGCAGCTTCCAAGATGCCCTTGAACTTGTCTACCGCTTCCTTCATCTGATCGTCAGACAAAACGGGAGTTAAAATGAAAACGGTTTCGTACTGATTCATAATTGTTGATTGATTAAATAATTGATTTGTTTGATTTTGCCTTGCATCACAACGCACTTTCGGCACCCGTGACGCAAAACGAATGCAAAGTTACAACTTTTTTCTGGTTTGACAATCAATTCCGGCCTTTTATTTCAAAAATATGGGCTTATTTCAACTTTTTCAAAAAAAAAATCAGGATTTGTTTCTTCTTTTCATGGAAAATTCGTTATTTTGCATTTAATATCTGCGATTGTGGATACCTTATGCGAATACAAATCAAAAAATAAATATAAAAATGGGAAACAACGTTCTTAAACTTTTAGGCATCTGCCTCACACTTCTGGGTGCGCTTCTTCTTATTCTTGGTGCATTCGTTCTCACTGATTTGCTCGACCAGCATTTCAATTGGTACATTCTCCTCGGTTTGGTACTCGTTATCGGAGGTTTGTTCACACATATCATCCTGAACAAGAAACTCCCGCTCGACGACGATAAGAAAGAGGAGTAACTAAAAAGAAGAGGCAAGAGTGTGAATGAGGAAGGATGCCTCGCATCCCATAATCACAGCAGCACAAAAAAAGGCGGAGTCATCCGCCTTTTTTTTGTGCCGTATTTTTTCATCACTCGTTGTTTGTGCCGTCGGAAATCACCAGCTTGTAGCCCTTGCCGTGAACGTTCAGGATTTCAACGTTAGGGTCAGCGCTCAGCAGCTTGCGCAACTTCGTGATGTAAACGTCCATGGAACGGGCGTTGAAATAGTTGTCGTCTATCCAGATGGCTTTCAGCGCATACTCGCGAGGAAGCAACTCGTTGATTTTGTTGCTCAGCAGGGTCAGCAGCTCGGCTTCTTTAGTTGTAAGCTTTTTCTCTTCGCCATCGATGGTCAGCATCTGCTTTTGCGTGTCGAAGGTGAATTTGCCAATCGAACGGATGGTCTCGTTTTTGTTCTGCTTGCCACGCACACGACGCAGAATGGCCTCGATGCGAAGCACCACCACGTCCATGCGGAACGGCTTGGTGATGTAGTCGTCTGCACCAATCTCGAAGCCGGCTCTGATGTCTTCAATCAAGGTCTTGGCAGTCAAGAAGATGAATGGAACTTCTGCATTCAGCTCGCGGATCTTGCCGGCAAGGGTGAAGCCGTCCATCTTCGGCATCATCACGTCGAGGATGCACAGGTCGTATTTATTGGAACAGAAGGTGTCGTAACCTTCTTCACCATCTACGCATAAATCCACCTGAAAACCTTTGGCTTCCAGATATTCACGCAGGAGCATGCCTAAATTCTCGTCGTCCTCGCAAAGGAGAATCTTTACGTCTTCAAATTTTTCTTCCATGTTCTCTTGTATTTAGTAGTTGTGATTTGACTTTAGAAATCTTATATCGGATTAATATGAACTTTCGATAGGGTTTGTCGGAATGTTTCGGAAGCATGACTGGCAACGTGCTTGCTTCAATTGCTGTAGAGCAGCGGAAGCTTGATTGTGAATTTCGTGCCGATGCCGAAGTCGCTCTCGGCGGTCACACTGCCTTTGTGGTCGGTGATGATTTTCTTCACGTAGGCCAAGCCCAGACCGAAACCTTTGATGTCGTGGCGGTTGCCGGTCGATACGCGGTAGAACTTCTCAAAAATCTTCTTCAGGTTTTCTTTCTTGATGCCGATGCCGTTGTCGCGGATGGAGATATACAGGTACTTTGAGTCGTTCTTCGTAGAGACGGTCAATTCCAGCTGGCAGTCCTCACGCTTGTATTTCACGGCGTTGTCCATCAGGTTGAAGATCACGTTCGTGATGTGCATCTCGTCCGCCAGGATCGTGGAGTCCTTCGCTTTCAGGTTCGACACAATCTTTCCACCGTTGCGCTCCACCTTCAGCGTGAAGGTCTTCACCACACCCAGTATCAGCTCGTTCATGTTCAGCTCCACCATGTTCAGGTTGGCCTTCTGGTTCTCGTACATCGACAGCTGCAGCACCTTCTCAACCTGGAAACGCAGCCGCTTTGTCTCGTCGTTGATGGTCTCAACCAACCTGTTCACCATCTTCGGAGTCTTTGGCACGTCCTCATCGCCAAGCATCTGGGCGGCAAGGGAGATGGAGGATATCGGCGTCTTGAACTCGTGTGTCATGTTGTTGATGAAGTCGTTCTTCACCTCCGACAGCTTCTTTTGCCTGAACACCAGGATCATCGTCACAATGAAGGTGAGCAGCAGGATGAGGGTGAACACGATGGATGGCAGCATGAAGCCAAGCGAGCGGAACATGTATTTGTTGGCTTCGGGAAACACCACCGTCAGCACGCCCTGCTGGTCAATCGGATCATATTTGAACAGGCTCTGGGAATATTTCAGGCTGCCGCTTTCCTCGCTGTAGTCCAAGCATTTGTAAATCAGCTTGCCATTGCTGTTATATACGGCGAAGTGGTAGTCGAGCTCTATGGCGTGGTTGGCCAGCTCGGATTTGATCACCTTGTCCAGACGAACGAAGTCGATGCGGTCCTGAAGCGGACGCTCGTTGGCTGTGTAGAGCATCGACAGAATCAACTCGTCCATCAACTGCTGGTTGTAAATGTAGCGCTTCAGCAATGTGGAGTCGGCCGACACATTCTTGTTGTTCACGTGGGTGATAAGCGCCTTGTTGTATTCACCGTTGCTCGTGGGAGCGGGTGGGGGATTATCCCCGATGTGGATTTTGTTGCCTGAGTTTTGGAGGGTGGAGTCGTTCTGCTCCAAGAGCGAGTCGGCCACGGTGGTCATGCCGCTGAAACGGTCTTCCATATATTGGGCGGTCTCTATCACCTCCATGTTGTGGCTCACGTTGTTCAAAGCACGCTGGACACTCTCTTCAAAATGCTCGCGGCGTGTCGTCACAATCTCCTCCACATAGCCCACCTGCATCACCAGCAGGCTGATGAAGGAGATACCCATCACGATGGCTAATATGATGATTGTACGCTTTTTCATCTTGAATGATTTGACTCAATTGGTCTCGACGGATGCTGTTGCTTTCAGTTCTGTGTGATGCTTCGCTGTACGTTTCCGTTCTTATCACCTTTATATGACAAATTAACGAAATTCTTGGATTTTATTATAATATTTAATAACTTTTTTATTTAAAAAACATAAAAAAATCAGCAAATTTAACATTTGCTGATTTTTTAGTTGGTAATTTGTTAATTAGATTTTTAGTCCTCGTCCTTGTTCTGTGCTTCAAACTCTTTGATGAGCTGGTTCTGAACATCAGTTGGAACGAGTTCGTAGTTCGAGAACTTCATCGTGAACGATGCGCGGCCTCCGGTGATCGATGACAGTGAAGTGGAATAGTTCGCCATCTCTTTCAATGGAACCTTGGCCTGCAGTTTCTCGTAGCCACTCTCGCTTGAGGAACCCATGATCATGCCGCGGCGGCCCTGGAGGTCGCTCATCACGTCACCCATCTTGTCGCTCGGTACGAGCACCTCAACGTCGTAAATCGGCTCAAGAAGCTTTGGACCGGCCTGCTTGAACGCATCGCTGAAGGCGTTACGGCCTGCAAGCATGAACGAAAGCTCGTTGGAGTCAACCGGGTGCATCTTACCGTCATATACCACCACGCGCACATCGCGGGCGTAACTGCCAGTCAACGGACCTTGCTCCATGCGGCCCATGATTCCCTTCAGGATGGCAGGCATGAAACGGGTGTCAATCGCACCACCGACTACCGAGTTGATGAATACGAGCTTGCCGCCCCATTCCAGGTCAATCTCTTCCTTGCTCTTCGTGTTGATCTTGAATTCCTGACCACCGAACTTGTAGGAAACTGGATCTGGGTCGCCTTCGTTGTATGGCTCAACAATCAGGTGAACCTCACCAAACTGACCGGCACCTCCCGACTGCTTCTTGTGACGGTAATCAGCACGAGCGGCCTTCGTGATGGTCTCACGGTAAGGAATCTTCTGCTCGTCGAACACAATCTTGATCTTCTCGTTGTTCTCCAGACGCCATTTCAAAGTGCGCAGGTGGAACTCACCCTGACCCTTGATCAATGTCTGACGGAGCTCCTTGCTCTGCTCCAGAACCCATGTTGGGTCTTCCTGGCTCATCTTCTGGATGGCGCTCATCATCTTCTCACTCTCCGACTCGTTCTCTGGCTTAACCGAGCGGATATAGCGTGGTTCTGGATATTTCACCAAGTCGAAGCTGTATTCGCAGTCCTTGCCTACGAGCGTGTTGCCCGTGCGAACGTCTTTCAGCTTCACGGAGCAACCGATGTCACCGGCTACCAACTCCTCAACCTTGGTGCGGTTCGCACCGGCGCAGACATAAAGCTGGGCGATACGCTCCTTGCTGCCACGGTCGATGTTCAGAAGGTCGTCGCCTTCGTGAACCTTACCGCTCATCACCTTGAAGTACTGAACGCCACCGATGTGTGGCTCGTTGGCTGTCTTGAAGAAATAAAGGGCGGTTGGACCGTTGGAGTCTGGCTTCACCTCTTCACCATTGCGGGTGACGGCGGCTGGCATCTCGTCAACGAATGGAACCACATTGCCCAAGAACTCCATCAGACGGTGTACGCCCATGTTCTTGGCGGCGCAGACGCAGAACACAGGGAACATGCTGCGGGCTGCCAAACCCTTGCGGATGCCTTCACGCATCTCGTCAATCGTCAGATGATCTGACTCGAAGAATTTCTCCATCAAGGTCTCATCGTTCTCTGCGGCGGCCTCCACCAATGCATGGTGAAGCTCCATCGCTTTGTCCATCTCGCCGGCTGGGATGTCCTCAATGATTGGGGCACCGCCTTCTGGCTTCCAGGTCAGCTTCTTCATCAGAAGCACGTCAATCATGGAATTGAAGTCTGGACCTTCGTTCAATGGATATTGTATCTGGATGATTTTCTGACCATAAAGCTCACGCAACTGCTCAACGGCTTGGTTGTAGTCGCATTTCTCTGCGTCAAGCTGGTTGATCAGGAAAATCACTGGCTTATTCAACTTTTCTGTGTAGCGGAAGTGGTTCTGGGTGCCTACCTCAGGGCCGTTCTGACCATTGATCAGCAGGATGGCTGTGTCGGTCACCGTCATCGCTGTCAATGCGGCGCCTACGAAGTCGTCACTGCCCGGACAGTCGATGATGTTCAGCTTCTTTCCGTTGTATTCCACGTGGAAAACGGTGGAGAACACGCTGTAGCCATATTCATGCTCTACAGGGAAATAGTCACTCACCGTATTCTTCATCGTGATTCGACCTTTACGCTGGATGGCACCAGCTTCAAAGAGCAAGGACTCGGTCAAAGTGGTCTTGCCCGCACCGTCATTGCCAAGCAAGGCAATGTTTTTGATTTCTTTGGATTGGTAAATTTTCATAATGATTAGAACTTATGTTAGTGTTGTTAGGTGTCTTTGGGGGTAAGTGTCCAGCAGGTTAACTGGAAATCAAGAATTTACAATAACTCTTAAGCAAAGCCGGGGGGCTTTGCCTTACCAATTACAAATTTAACGATAAATTTCTTTTTACAAAACACGTGTAAACATGTTGTATAACATATTGTCAGTAAAAAAAGAGGTGCAGGCTTATGCCCGCACCTCCTAATATAAATAATGTGGTTCTGTTCAAACTTGTATCACTTCACGTAAACTTTCTTGCCGTTCACGATGTTGATACCCTTCTGGAGCGTCTGGATGCGCTGACCGGCGAGGTTGTAGATCACGGCCTTGCTCATGTCGGCAGGAGCGGCGATGTCGTCAATGCCGGTTGTCGGCTCTTTCTCGCTCTCGGTACCGAAGTAGGTCAGACGGAAATTGTCGGCTTTGAACCAGCTTTCGCTGCTGGCCTTGATCTCGATCTCCTGACCTTCCTCAACTGTGAAGATGATGCTCACTTCCTGACCAACACCCTTCTCGTTCTTCATCGTGAAGTCTGTGCCGTTGGCACCGGCGGTGAGGTTGATCACCTTGTCCTTGTCAGAGGCGAGGACTGCTTTCAGCTCATAGGTTCCGGCTGGAAGGTTCTTCAAAGTCTGGCTTACGAAGAAACCGCCTTCTGGGAGTGAACCGTGCCATGTGTTGAACACGTAAGCACCGTCGCAGTTCTCCATTGTGTAAGTACCGTTGCTGTTGTCTGCAGCCTTGGTGTCACCGGTGGCCTTGGTGTTCCAAGTCCAGCCGTCGAGGCTTCCGGCTCCGTCTGTTCCTTCGAAGCTTGGGTTGTCAATCATCTGGGTGAAGTCAACAGGCTCTGCGTCTGAAGCCTTGTCGTGTGCAGGCACCTTGAGCTTGCTCATGGCGTCGTCTGCCTTTTCGCTCAGGGCGATGAGCTCCTCGGTGGTCATGTCGGCGGAGTTGCCGATTTCGCTGAGCACTTCAGTGGCCTCGGTCACAGCTGCCTCTGATGCGTTTCCGCCATACTGCTCAAGGGCAAGACCCAGGTCTTCACCCTTCTTGTTCAGGGTTGAGTAAGCTGCAGTGTTGGCAGCACCGTCTTCCAATGCCTTGTTGATGGCGTTGATGGCGGCTGCTTTGTCCTCAGTTGTGCCGCCCTGAGCTTTCTCTCCGTTCTCAGAAGCACCAGTCGCCTGGTCAATCATTGGAGAGGTCATCGATGCCTCATTCTCAGAGATGAAGGTGTTGAGCTCCTCAATCTTGGCGGCAAGCTCTTGGTCGAGGATGTCCTCTTCGAAGGCGTTGTACTTGATCTCGAATGTGTACCAAACCACCCAACAGTTACCTTCCATCTGGTCTGCCTTCACACCGAAGGTCAGGTCACCGGTCTCGGTCAGCACGGTGCTTACCGACTTGTAGGTGTAGGAGTCATATTTCGGATCTTCAAAGATGTCGTGGGCGTTCTGCTGGCTGTTTGGAACGTAAACGCCTGCTTCTTCAGAAACAAGGGTCATAGAGGAGAGGTCTGCAGAAGCAATCTCTGCCACGTTGCACAAACCTGTCTTCAGGCTTCCTGCAAATACGAATGCTTTCTCGGTCTGGTCAACCTGATAGTTGGTGTAGTTCGTTGCATTGTCTGCAGTTCTGTAGAATGCACGGGTGCTGATGGTATATTTGCCGGCTGGCATGTCCTTCA